>JALZNB010000169.1 GCA_030857905.1 Actinomycetota bacterium | reverse complement strand
CGTCCTCACTGTTCGCGACGCGCACGTGGCCGATGTCGCCCGATCCGCCGTTCACTCCGCGCACCAGCCGCCCGTCGACGACGATGCCCGCCCCGATCCCGGTCGCCACCTTGACGAACAGCAGCGACGGACATCCCGGCGACGTCACCGAGTACTCGCCCAGAGCCATCAGGTTGGCATCGTTCTCGACGAACGCGGGCACGCCGAACGCGTCTTCCAGGTGCTCCCGCACGGGGTGGTCGTGCCAGCCCGGCATGAGAGGCGGCCGCACTGGTCGTCCGGTGCCGACGTCAACCGGCCCCGGCACGCCGATGCCGATGCCGACGACCGGTGGCAGTTCGGGGTCGCCATCCTCCAACAGGCGTCGCCAGGCCGTCTGCAGCCACTCCAGGCACGCTCGCGGACCATCGGTGATGCGCAGCGCGCACACCGTCTCGCCCAGGCTGGTGCCCGCCAGGTCGGAAAGCGCCGCTCGGGCGTGGGTCGCACCGACATCGGCGGCCAGCACCAGGCCGTGCCGATCATTGAAGGCCAGTACCGCGGACGGTCGCCCGCGCCCCCCGGCTTCCAGTCCCGACTCGCGCAGATAGCCCGCCGTGACGAGTTGGTCCACCCGCGCGGCCACTGTGGACCGGGAGAGCCCGGTGAGTTCGAGCAGATCGCGGCGGGTCCGCGCCCGTCCGGTGCGAACGAGTTCCAGCAGCCGCCCACCGCTGGTGACCGACGCCCCCTCGACGCCACGCGTGGGGGACCAGTACGGTTCCTCCACGCTGTGACCTCGTCTCCACCGCAGGCTTTCGGGTTCCGCCATGTCCCACCCAACTCTCAGCGCGAGAACGGCTGGGCCGTCAGGCAGTCCGGGGTCGCTCGCTTATCACATCACCAGCCATGATGCCACGATCGGAACGGCACCGAGGTCTGGACCAAAGGACGTCACCGTGATGCGCACCCTGACCGCGTACGGGCATTCGTGGGTGCGGGGTTCGGGCGCCACGGCACCCGAGCGGGGGTTCGTGGATCTGGTGGCGCGCTCCTTCGGTCTGCGGGTCGACAACCGTGGTGTCGGTGGAACTCTGAGCACGCGGACCGCTGAGCTCGTGTGCCGTGCGGCGCAGCCGTTCTCGGCCGTCTACCTGGTCATGACCGGGCTCAATGACAGCAGGCTCCACGGCGGCTCGCCAAGGGCACTGGCGGAGTATGGGTCGGCTCTCGACGCCATCCTGCGCACGCTTCTCCTCGCGTCACCGGAGGCGACCATCGCCGTGGTCGAGCAACCGCGCCTGCTGGACTATTCCAGGCACGCGCCCCACGATCGTGGTACCGACGAGCTCGTCGATCGTTTCAACGATGTGCTGCGTCAGGCGGTCGCCCGCAGCGATCGCGCTGTGGCGGTGCCGGTCGATGGGTGGGATGTCAGCGCGATGTTGGACGACGACACAGTGCACCCCAACGACGTAGGCCACGCGGAGATAGCGCGAGCGGTCGCGGTGACGTTGGGATCATCCGTGCGCGAGTGATTCTGGCTCGCGCATCGCCAGTACAAGCCCGGTCCACGACTGCGGAACGGCGCCCAGCCCTTGTCCTGTCTCGGAATCCCAATACTCGGCCCAGCCGCTGTCCACGGCCACCGCGCGGGTACGTCGCGCGAGCGACGCGGCGTCGTCGTGGCGGCCCCAACGGCGTAGAGCGAGATGAAGCGGGTACGACAAATGGAGCCATGCCGAACCACGCCAGTACGCACCAGGGTCGTAGGCGGGGTGTGCGCGGGCCATGTTCGCCGGACCGTATGGTGCGCCGAACCGTTGCGGCAGCAGCAATTGGTCGAGGGCCGCGTCCACAGTCCCCGATCCGCCAACTCGTCGTCGTTCAACACGTGTGCCAGTTCAGCGTAATCGAAGGCGACGTAAGCGTTGAAGGCGGCGGGTTTCACCACGAACGTCGACGACCACGTGGCGGCCCCGCAAGCCGCGGCGGGCCCGCTGGAGCGCATCGTCACCCGGGCGCAGCCCGCGCTCGGCGAGTACCCGCGCGGCGTGGCCGAACATCGGTGGATGCGCCAGGGACGCACGCGTCCGGTGGCCCGGCGCCGTACCGCATGTGGGGCACCAGACCACCGGCGAGCTGTCCCGCGAGCACGGCGTCGAACTCGACCACGGCCCGCTCGTCGCCCAGGTGCGCCCAGATCACCGCGTGGAAGCACGAGTCCCAGAGCCACAGGTGCGGGGAGGTCGACGGATTGGGCACGCGGAAGCCCCGCGCGTCGTGCCAGTGCGCCTCCAGCAGCGCGCGCACCGGGTGGTCCAGCGGGTCAGTCGGTCCAGTCACGGGCCAGCAACAGGTCGAGGGCGGCCGCGGCGGTCCAGGATTGGTCGACGCTGCCGAGTGGTTCTCCGGTCAGCGGTTCGTAATACTCGGCGAGCGACCCCTCGGACAGTTCCGCGAGCGCGGCCAGCCGCAGCGACTCGGCCACCTCCGTGACTCCCCGGCGTGCCAGCATCCAGGCGACGAACCAGTTCATCACCGGCCAGCTCGGTCCCCGCCAGTACTGCCTCGGTCGGAAGTCCGGGGACACAGGACTTGTCGTGGGCAGCACCGCGTTGCGCAGCCCGGGGTGGCCGATCCACTGGGGTGAGCGCAGCAGCGCCAGGAGTGCCCGCTCGCTGTCGTCGTCGAGTCCACCGCAGATCAGCGGCGCGAACCCGGCGCACGTCTGGACGGGTATCGGTGTCCCGGTGAGCAGGTCGACATCGACCGCGAGACCGGATTCGGCGTCGAGCGTTCCCGCGACGCCGCGGCGGAAACGGTCCGCGATCGCGCGCAGCTCGGCCTCCTCCGGTCGCCCGAGACGCAGGGCCAGATCCGCGAGAGCGTCGTTGGCCACGGCGAACACCGCGGAGGCGAAGACGTCCGTGGTGCGGAATTCCGCCGTGCGCCGCACTTCGGCGTCGTCGTAGTGGGCCTGCTTGAGCCGTTCCACTATCCAGAGGTACTGGTCGTACTCGGCCCCGGTCGGACGCTGGCTGGCGTCGGTCACCACCTCGGTGTCGCGCCGGGCGTAGGGAGGCAGGTCGGGGCCGACGACGACCCGCGCGTACATCGCGTCCCACCGCGGCGAGTTGTCCATGCCGCTCTCCCATCCGTGATAGATGGTGAGCAGTCCGGCGCCGTGGGGATCGCGCTGCCGGGCCAGGTACCGGTGCCAGGCCAGCAAACGGTCGTAAGTGCCCGGCAGCCACTGTTCCACATGAGCTGACGCGGGGCTGTCGACGGACGCCGCGATGGCCACGATTCGCTCCACCGCGAGCGCGTGGACGGGCGGTTGGCAGATTCCGCTCGTGCGCGGCTGCGCGGGCGCGTCGTCGGTCAGCTCGGCGCAGGCCCAGCGGTCGGGGCCGGGGAAGTAGTTCTCCTCGCGGGGGTCGAAGACGATGTGCGGGATCATGCCGGTCCGCCACTGTCCGGCGAACAGCGAATCCAGTTCCGCGCAGGCGCGGCGGATGTCGATGTGGGCCAGTCCGACCGCGACGAACGCCGCGTCCCAACTCCACTGGTGGGGGTACAGGTCCGGCGCCGCGCGGGTCATCGCCCCCGCGCTGTTGCCGCGCAGGACGTAGGCGGCTCGGGCGACCAGTTCGTGCCGGTTCGACGGGCCTGCCCGCCGCACTCGGTCGGCGTCGGACAGAGGAGGTGGCGATGATCGTTTCACGGGCGCGCTCATCGCGGGTCTCTCCGGCTCAGGGTCGGTGCTTGGACGAAGGACCCGACGCCGAGATCGGTCCACTCGGGCCTCATGCGCCCGGTGCTGCGGAGTCCACTCAAGAATGCAACATCAGACAACTTTGTCCTGTCAATAGACAAAATGCGTCTTGTGATCACGCCTAAAAGGTAGTTCACTTCCGGGGCCGTTGGAAGCCGGGCCGTTCGTGGTCTCGCGAACGGGCGGCGCTGAGCTAGCAACGACAGCATTGGGGAGGGCACCGATGATGAGCACGAGACGCCGGGCGACCGCGATTGGTTTGGCCCTGGTCACCCTCACCGCCTGTGGCGGAGGCGGTGAGAGCGGTGGCGGCGGTGGTGGTGGCGCGACGGACCCGATCGTCGTGTGGACGACGGACACCCTGCCCGACCGGGTCAAGGCGACCGAGGCCATCATCGCCAAGTTCACCGCCAAGACCGGTATCAAGGTCGAACTCGTCGGTGTCGCCGAAGACCAGTTCAACCAGGTGCTCACCTCCGCGGCCGCGGCCGACCGGTTGCCCGATGTCATGGGGTCGGTGTCTCTGGAGGCCGTCCGCACGCTCGGCACCAACGATCTCATCGACACCGAGGCGAACGCCGCGATCGTGGCGAGCCTGGGCGAGAACACCTTCGCCAAGCGGGCGCTGGAACTGACCCGCGACGGTGACGCGCAGCTCGCGGTGCCCGATACCTCCTGGGTACAGCTTCTCTACTACCGCAAGGATCTGTTCGCCGCCGCGGGATTGCCCGCCCCGGACTCCTATGACGCCATCCTGGCCGCCGCCAAGGCCCTGGACTCCGAGCAGGTGGCGGGGTTCGTGGGCGCGACGTCCCCGGGTGACGCGTTCACCCAGCAGACTTTCGAGCACATCGCGCTCGCCAACGGCTGTGACCTGGTGGACGACCAGGGCAAGATCACCCTCGGCAGCGACCAGTGCGTGCGGGCCTTCGACTTCTACGGCAACCTGGTGTCGAAATACTCGGTGGCCGGGGCACAGGACGTCGACACGGTGCGCGCCTCGTACTTCGCCGGTCAGTCCGCGATGGCGGTGTGGTCGACCTACCTGCTCGACGAGTTGGCCGGTCTGCGCGACGACGCCCTCCCGAGCTGCCCCCAGTGCAAGGCGGACCCGACCTTCCTCGCGAAGAACACCGGTGTCGTGGCCGCGCTGAGCGGGCCGGACGGCAAGCCCGCGCAGTACGGTCAGGTGCTTTCCTGGACCGTGGCGGCGAAGTCCGCGACCGAGCCCGCCTCCACGTTCGTCAAGTACATGCTGCAGGACGGGTACGCCGACTGGCTGGCCATCGCGCCAGAAGGCAAGTACCCGGTCCGAGCGGGCACGCAGCAGTCCCCGACCGAGTACCGGGACCTGTGGAAGACGCTCCCCGCGGGCGTCGACAGGGAGGCCCCGCTGAGCGACTTCTACGGTCCGGAGATTCTCGACCAGCTCGCGGGCGGGGTCGACACGCTCAACCGCTGGGCCATCACCCAGGGGCAGGGCGACCTCATCGGCGCGGTCGTGGGTGAGGCGCCCGTGCAGAAGGCGGTGAGCGCCGTGACCACTGAGGGCCTCAGCGGGCGAGACGCGGCGGCGCAGGCCCAGCAGGCGGTGCAAGCGATCGCGGACGGTCTGCGATGAAATCCGGCAACGACGTCCGCCCCGGACGGGGGCGG
>JALZNB010000111.1 GCA_030857905.1 Actinomycetota bacterium | reverse complement strand
CTTCTGCGCCGCCCCCGGCGCAGGCTGCCCCGCAGCCACAGCCACAGTCGCAGCCGAAACCGGCGGCCAAGCCCGCCGGGCAGCGGCCGGGGACGGTTCGGCTCGTGAAGGGCGGCACCGCGACGCTGATCCGCGAGGAACTGGGAGCGGACGCCACCCTGCCGGTGCCCGACAGCCTCAGGGAGGCCACGTGGTGGGGTGCGGGCCTCGACGCGAAGACCGGCGCGACCGTGTTGGCGGGCCACGTGAACTGGAAGGGCGCGACCGGGCCGTTCGCTGAACTGTGGGTCGCACGATCGGGTGACCCTGTTTCGGTTGTGGACGCCGCGGGGCACACTTGGCAGTACCGGGTCTCCGCAGTGGAGACAGTGTCGAAGCACGATCTGCCCCACCGGGCGGAGGAGCTGTTCGGCCAGGCAGGCCCGCATCGGCTGGTCCTGGTGACCTGTGGCGGTCGATGGGTCGGCGGCCCGGATGGCTACGAGTCGAACCGGGTGGTCATCGCCATCCCGGAGTGATCACTCATATCGAAGATCGACACTGGTCAGGGACACTGATTCGGGTCGTCGGCCGACATATTCGCCGCGGGGAATCACTGTTGGCAACGATCGCACGACACACGCGTCTCTTCATTCGGGGAGGAAAGCCGCACCGTCACGACGGAGGGCACAATGATCAACCGCAGGCGCTGGGAATCGATAGCGTTCGGGGTCGCGCTGATCCTGACCTTCGTCGTGCTGGTGGTACTGGGCACGATCAGGCCGGAAAGCGCGGGCAGACCAGTCCCCGCACCCCCGGTCCCGCAGGGCTCGTCCGGCCCGGCACCCTGGATGCACAAACTGGCACCCGGCGAGCGACCACCACAATTCGTGCTCTTCTCTTTCGACGGCGTGGGCTCGCACGAGCATTGGCAGCAGCTGCTGCCGCTCGCCCAGCGCGTCAACGCGCACTTCTCCGGCTTCCTGTCCGGCATCTACCTTCTCGACGACAAGCGGCGCACCGAATACACCGGACCCGGCCACCGTCCCGGGCGCGCGGCGATCGCGTTCGGCGGGTCCGAAGAGGACGTCCGCACGCTGGTCCAGGACCTCAACGCGGCCGTGTCCCAGCAACACGAGATCGGCACCCACTACAACGGACACTTCTGCCAGGGCAGCGAGCCCAGCGTCGGCCGGTGGAACACCGCACACTGGAACGCCGAACTCGACCAGTTCTTCGGCTTTGTCGACCGGGCGACAGCGCTGGGCCTCAAGCTTGACCCCGCCACCATCAAGGGTGGCAGAACCCCTTGCCTGGAAGGGAAGTTCGATCAGCTCTGGCCCGCTCTGACCGCGCGGGGCATGACCTACGACTCCAGCCAGGTCTCAGATGGACTCGCGTGGCCGACCCTCCAGAGTGGTGTGTGGGAGTTCGCGATGCCGTCGGTACGCGTACCCGGCGCCAAGTACAAGAAGACGATCATGATGGATTACAACTTCTGGTACATGCTCAACCGGGCCAAGGACGACCCGTCCCGCGCGGGCGAGTTCACCGAGATCGTCTTGGGCACCTACCAGGGCGCGTACCACGCGGCGCTGAACGGGAACCGGGCGCCGATGGTGGTGGGCAATCACTTCAACTCCTGGTCCGGCGGGGCCTTCATGGCGGCGACCGAACAGTTCATGGGCGAGGTCTGCCCGAGGCCCGAGACGGTGTGCGCGACATACACCGAGGTCATCGACTGGATGAAGCTTCAGGACCCCGCCGTTCTCGATGAGTACCGGGCGCGGCCGCACGCCCAGATCGCCGCACCCTGAGCCACCCGATCGGGTACTCGAGTTGCCAGGGATAATGAAAACCGATATCACTACGTGGGTCACCTCCCCCATGCCTGGAGACCTCACGTGAAGATCGCCTTCGTCGGCAAAGGCGGCAGCGGCAAGACCACGCTCGCCTCGCTGTTCCTCCGCCACCTCGCGGCCGAATCCCCCACCCCCGACCTGCTCGCGGTGGACGCCGACATCAACCAGCACCTCGCGGCCGCGCTCGGCGCGTCCGAGCCGGAGGCACTGGGCCTACCGACACTGGGAGAACACCTCCCGGCGATCAAGGACTATCTGCGTGGAGACAACCCGCGCGTGCCGTCGTCCTCCGACATGGTCAAGACGACACCTGCCGGGCGTGGGTCGCGTCTGATCGACATCGGCTCGGACAACGTGATCTACCGCGACTGCGTACGCGAGATCGACGGCATCCGCCTCGCCGTCACCGGACCGTTCGGCGACAACGACCTGGGCGTCGCCTGCTACCACTCGAAGATCGGCGCGGTGGAGTTGCTGCTCAACCACATGGTCGACGGCGCGGGCGAGTACGCGGTCGTGGACATGACAGCGGGCGCCGACTCGTTCGCCTCCGGCCTGTTCACCCGGTTCGACGTGACGTTCCTGGTCTGCGAACCGACCGTGCGCAGCATCGCGGTCTACCGTCAGTACCTCGGCTACGCGCGCGACTTCGGCGTCCGGGTGGCCGTGGTCGGCAACAAGATCTCCGACACCGATGATCTCGAATTCCTCCGCTCACAGGTCGGCGACGACCTGCTCACCTGGGTCGGACGATCGGGGCACGTCCGCGCGGCCGAGCGGGGCGAGATCCGGCCGATCGACGCGCTCGAACCGGACAACCGGGCCGCGTTCCGGGCCATGCGGACGCTCGTCGACGGAGTCGAGAAGGACTGGCCGACCTATCAGCGCCAAGCCGTCGAGTTCCACCGTCGCAACGCGACCGCGTGGGCGAACGACCGGGCGGGCCATGACCTGACCGCGCAGATCGATCCCGAGTTCGTGCCAGGACCCGGGGTCCTCGCCTCCGTTTGAGCTGCCTGTGGACAACGAGTCGTCACGTTTCGTCGTCGGTGACATGCTCGAAGGACGACCGAACGACGACTTACCTGGTGACCGGCGCGACCAGACTCGTCGGCAGACATCTCGTGGGCGAGCTGCTCGATCGGAGGACGGCGATCGGGTATGGCTGCTCGTGCGCGAGCAGTCGCGCGCTACGTGGCGAAGGCAATGGCGCACCTGGTGAACGAGCCCGGTTTCGACGGGCACGTGTTCCATCTCGTCTCGCCGGCACCGCAGTCGACCAAGGAGGTCTGCAACGCCTTCGCCAAGGCGGCGGGGCACCACGAGTAGGCATGGCACGGCACCGGAGACTGAGCGGTCCGCTGCTGAACCTGATCAAGTTCGGCGAGAACATGCCGGGTGTGTCGATAACGGTCGATGCGGTGCTCGACCGGTTGGGCATCCCACGATGCCGGCCGAGCAACCCTCGGTCGACATGCTGGTCGACAACGCGGGCAGGTCGATCGGCTTTCGTATGACCGCATCCCCGGCTACGAGCGCGCGATGGCGATCAATTACTTCGGCGCCGAGCGACTGGTCCTGGCGTTGCTGCCGCAGATGACCGAACGCCGTTTCGGCCACGTGGTGAAGCTGACCCGCGGCCTTTTCCGGTAGGCCGACATGATCACCTATTCGATGAACGCCGAAGCGGACCGTAACCTTCCGCGGGATGCCCCAGGGCCGTCCCATGTGGACACGGGCGGTGGGTGGTCGATCTTCGGACCGCCTCCTGCCGAGCTGGGCGCGCGCCCGACGAGCTCGACGGGGGTGGACGACACGAGCCGTATCTGACCTGCGACGACATCGAGTCGACCGGGTGCGAGCCACGACGAAAGATGTCGGGTTCGGCGGCCGATGCGGGGTGGTCCTGGTGACGTCGATCATGCTGCCCGGTGGCGGGAGGTGGGT
>JALZNB010000269.1 GCA_030857905.1 Actinomycetota bacterium | reverse complement strand
CGCCGGGGCCGGTCGGCCAGTAGACCTTGGTGAAGATTTCCAGTCCTTCGCGGCGCTTGCCCTTGAGCGCGCGGCCAAGAACCGATTCCGCCTTCGTGTTCGCGTACACGTCGGCGGTGTCGAACGTGGTGATGCCCGCGTCGAGGGCCGCGTTGACGCACGCGTGCGCCGCGTCCTCTTCGACCTGGGAGCCGTGGGTGATCCAGTTGCCGTACGAGATCTCGCTGACGTTGAGACCGCTGCGGCCGAGACGACGGAAGTCCATGTCTCGACCCTAAGCGGTGTCTCAGACCGCGGTACCCGGGGTGACGCGCGGCTTGGGCACCCGCAGTTTGCGCAGCTGGGTGGCGCGCACGAACGCGTACCAGCCGACGCCGAAGCCCTTGATGGTTTCCTTCGGGAATTTCGCCCTGACCTGCCTGGCGATGCGCTTGCCGTTGAACAGTGCCTCGATGACCATGGCGAGGAGCATGAACATGCACGCCAGCGTCGCGTAGCCCTGGATTTGCGGGGACGGCACCAGCAACGCGACGAACACGACGATGGCCAGCGGCATGAACAAGCCGAGCAGGTTTCGTCGGGAGTCGACGAGGTCGCGCACGTATGCCTTCACCGGGCCGCGGTCGCGCGGCATCATGTACTTCTCGTCACCGGCCATCATCCGCTTGCGGCCTTCGACGCGCTGTTCGCGGCGCTTGGCGTTGAGCGCCTTGCGCTCTTCCTTGTTGCCGCGGGCGCGGCGCATGGCCTCGCGGGTGGTCTTCGGCGGCGGGGCGACCGGGCCGCGCTTGCGGCCCTCGGCCTCCCGGCGCTTCGGGGTCGGCCTGCCCTTGCCGGGCGTGTGTCCCCTGGGATTTTCCTCACCCACCGCGATGGCAGCCTCCTCGACCTGGTCGGCGTCGGTGCTGTCGGCTGCGTTACGGCGAAGGAACCTCACATCGACAAGGGTAGGACAGGCCGGAGGATCGCTACACTGCGGCTCGTGCGAGTCGTCATAGCCCCGGACTGTTTCGGCGGCACCCTTACCGCCGGACAGGCCGCCGAGGCGATCGCCTCGGGGTGGCGGCGCGGTGCTCCCGACCACGAATTGCTCCTGCGTCCCCTGGCCGATGGCGGTCCGGGCTTCGTCGAGGTCCTGCATACCGCCCTCGGGGGCACGCTGCACCGGACCACGGTCACCGGACCGCTTGGCGACCCGGTCGATGCCGTGTGGCTGGCCCATGGGGACACCGCCTACCTGGAGTCCGCGGAGGCTGCCGGACTGCACCTGGTGCCGGCCGAGCGCAGGTCGGAGGTGTGTGAGCGGGTCACCACGTTCGGCGTTGGTGAGTTGCTGGTCGCGGTTCGCGAGGCCGGGTTGACCACGGCTGTGATCGGTCTCGGCGGTTCGTGCACCACCGATGGCGGCGCGGGCATGTTGGCCGCGCTGGGTGCTGTCGCGGTTGGTGAGGACGGTGTCGCGTTGGCCGCGGGCGGTGGGCCGTTGATCGACGCCGCACGGATCGTCGGGGCCGATGCGATCGGGCTTCGGCTGGTCGCGGCGTCCGATGTGGAGAACCCGCTGCTCGGTGAGCATGGGGCGGCGGCGGTGTTCGGGCCGCAGAAGGGCGCGGACCAGGCCGCGGTGGACCGGTTGGAGAAGTCGCTGGCCCGGTGGGCCGACGTCGTCGCCGACTGGACGGGAAGCGACGTGCGGGACGCGGCGGGCGCGGGTGCCGCTGGTGGTCTCGGATTCGCCCTGCTCGCTCTCGGCGCGGAGCGTGCCTCCGGTGCCGACCTCGTGCGTGAGGCCACCGGCTTGGACGACGCCATCGCGGGCGCCCAGCTCGTCGTCACCGGTGAGGGCAGCTTCGACTGGCAGTCGTTGCGCGGGAAGCTGGTGAGCAGCGTCGCGGGAGCGGCCGCCGCGCGTGGACTGCCGTGCCTCGCGCTGGCGGGTCGAGTGGCGGTCGGACGAACACAGGCGGCCGCGGCGGGTGTCGAGGCCACCTACTCGGTCTCCGAGCACGCGGGTTCGGTCGAGGCGTCCATGGCCGACCCGGCGGGAACCCTCGCCGACCTCGCCGAGCACGTCGCCCGGCAGTGGCGCGGCGAGTGAGTCGTCTCACCGATGTTGTTCTCCTCGGCGACTGTGACACGATGGAGAGGTACGGAACAAAGTCCGCCCGAGTGCTGTTGAGCCCGGTGCTGACCGAGTAGGACCTTCCTAGGGAGAACGATGACGACCGCTCAGGAGAACGCCACCGAGGCGGACACCCACGGTGTGGAGCTGTCCGATGCCGCAGCTACCAAGGCCAAGGCCCTGCTTGACCAGGAGGGTCGCGACGACATGCACCTGCGTATCGCCGTGCAGCCCGGTGGCTGCGCGGGCCTGCGCTACCAGCTCTTCTTCGACGAGCGCACCCTCGACGGCGACCTGTTCCGCGACTTCGACGGCCTGAAGGTCGCTGTCGACCGGATGAGTGCCCCCTATGTTCAGGGCGCCACGATCGACTTCGTCGACAGCATCGAGAAGCAGGGCTTCACGATCGACAACCCGAACGCGGGCGGCAGTTGGGCCTGCGGTGACTCGTTCCACTGAGTCTCGCGGATTTACCGGTTTCCTCGGCCCCGGTGTCAGGCATCACACGCCTGTCACCGGGGCCGAGTCATGTTCTCGGTCACCGCACTAGTACTCGTCCAAGCCGTTGACCCTGGCGTGGCACGCGTCGTCGACAGTCCATTCGGTGGCTGCGCGTGGCGCGGGCAGTGCGGGGTGATCTGGCTTGAGCGAGGGTGGAATCTCCGTGCAGTCCTGGATGAGATCGGCCAGTGTGTCCGGTTCAGAGGTGCTCACCTCTGGCACGGTAAGGGTGCACGACAGCCCTGCACACCCATACCAACCGGTAGTGTGCGGCGGTGATCGAAAGCCATCCGACCAGGGTGGCCGCCCCCGTTTGTCGACGCCCGTGTCGACCAGAACCGGACAGGGAGGGCCTCGTGCCCGTTGCCGTCACCGGAAGCATCGCCACCGATCACCTGATGCATTTTCCCGGCAAGTTCGCTGAGCAACTTGTCGCCGAGCAACTTCATCGGGTCTCACTCAGTTTCCTCGTCGACGACTTAGTGGTGCGGCGCGGCGGTATCGGCGCCAACATCGCTTTCGGCATGGGTGTACTCGGCGCGTCGCCGGTGCTGGTCGGCGCGGTGGGCGCGGACTTCGCCGACTACCGTTCCTGGCTGGAACGCCACGGTGTCGACTGTGCCGGGGTCCATGTCTCGGAGACCGCGCACACCGCGCGGTTCGTCTGCACCACCGACGACGACATGTGCCAGATCGCCTCGTTCTACGCCGGTGCCATGGCCGAGGCCAGGCTCATCGAACTCGCGCCGATCGCCGAGCAGGTGGGTGGACTCGACCTGGTCCTGATCAGCCCGGACGATCCGCAGGGCATGATCCGTCACGCCCAGGAGTGCCGTCAGCGCGGCTACACCTTCGGGGTCGACCCGTCGCAGCAGATGGCCAGGATGGACGGCGCGCAGATCCGCGAGTTCATCGAGGGCGCCGCGTACCTCTTCAGCAACGACTACGAGTGGGAACTGCTGCGGCAGAAGACGGGGTGGACCGAGGCCGACGTCATGTCGCGGGTCGGCATGCGGATCACCACACTCGGCGAGAAGGGCGTGGAGATCGTCGGCAAGGATGGCAGCGTGTTGCACGTCGCCGCGGTCCCGGAGACGAGCAAGTCCGACCCGACCGGTGTCGGTGACGGTTTCCGCGCCGGTTTCCTCTCTGGACTCACCAAGGGGCTCGGGCTGGAGCGTTCGGCGCAGCTCGGGTCGTACATCGCGGTGCTGGTGCTGGAGACGATCGGCACCCAGGAGTGGACGTTCACCAAGGCGGACGCGATCACCCGCATCAGCGGCGCGTTCGGGCCTGACGCGGCGGACGAGATCGCCAAGATCCTGCCTGCCTGATCACGGCTTTCCGGGCCCTGTGT
>JALZNB010000264.1 GCA_030857905.1 Actinomycetota bacterium | reverse complement strand
GCACAGGGCCGACGGGACGGAGACCGTCACCTCCGGCGTCGAGTTCGACTCCCGCGCGATCACCGAAGGCGGGCTGTTCATCGCGATGCCCGGTGAGCGCGTCGACGGACACGACTTCGCCGCGGGGGCCGTCGAGGCAGGCGCGGTTGGCATCCTCGCCGCTCGCGAGGTCGACGCACCTGCGGTGATCGTGCCGCCGGTGACCGACGCGCATCGAGGATCGGTCGCGCTCACCGGAGACACCGACGGCGCCGGTGCCGCCGTCCTCGCGGGGCTCGCCGCGATCGCCCGCGCGGTTGTCGACCGGCTCGGCGCTGACGGCCTCACGGTGATCGGTGTGACGGGGTCCTCTGGCAAGACCTCCACCAAAGACCTCATCGCCCAGGTGTTGACTCCGATAGGCCCGACCGTCGCGCCGCCCGGCTCGTTCAACAACGAACTCGGCCACCCGTGGACAGCGCTGCGCGCGGACAACGCGACCAAGCACCTCGTGCTGGAGCTGTCCGCGCGTGGACCAGGCCACATCGCCGCTCTATGCGACACCGCCCCTCCGCGGATCGGCGTGGTCATCAACGTCGGCACCGCCCACCTCGGCGAGTTCGGCTCGCGGGAGGACATCGCTCGCACCAAGGGTGAGTTGGCCGAGAAGCTGCCGGCGGACGGCGTCGCCGTGCTCAACGCCGACGATCCGTTGGTGGCGGCCATGGCCGAGCGCACGAAGGCACGCGTGGTCCTGGTCGGCGAAGCCGCCCATGCCCACGTGCGGGCCGTCGACATCACCCTCGACGAACAGGCGCGGGCCAGTTTCCGACTGGTGACCGCGGACGCGGAGGCCACGGTCTCGCTTGGCCTGCACGGGGCACACCACGTAGGCAACGCGCTCGCCGCCGCCGCTGTCGCGCTCGAACTGGGCGCGACGGTGACAGAGGTGGCGCAGCGGCTCTCGGGCGCCGAGCGCCTTTCCGCACGGCGCATGGAGGTGACCACCCGCCCGGACGGGGTGACGGTGGTCAACGACGCGTACAACGCGAACCCGGAATCGGTTCGGGCCGCGCTCAAGACCCTGGCGACGATGGCGCGCACGGGCAACCGTCGGCGGTCCTGGGCCGTCCTCGGGGTGATGGGCGAGCTGGGCGACTCGGCGGTGGCAGCACACGACGAGATCGGCAGGCTCGTGGTTCGACTGGACATCAATCGTCTGGTGGTGGTGGGCGACCAGGCCCGTGCCATGCACCAGGGGGCGAGCCTGGAGGGCTCGTGGGGAGAGGAGTCGGTTCTGGTGCCGGACGTCGATGCCGCGGTGGCGCTGTTGCGCGCCGAACTGGCGCCGGGTGACGTCGTGCTCGTGAAGGCGTCGAAGGTGGCCGCGTTCTGGCGGATCGCCGACGCGCTGGTGGGTGACGCCCGGTGAAGAGCATCCTCATCGCCGCCGCGATCGCCATGGTGGTGTCCATCCTGCTCACCCCCTGGCTGATCCGGGTCTTCTCCAAGCAGGGCTTCGGGCAGGAGATCCGCGAGGAGGGCCCGCAGGGCCACAAGGCCAAGCGCGGCACCCCGACCATGGGTGGTGTGGCCATCATGGTGGCCATGTGGGCGGGCTACGGCACGTCCCACATCGTCAACGCCGCCTCGGGCGAGGAGGCGCCCACGGCGTCCGGTCTGCTGGTGCTGTTCCTGGCCACGGGCTTGGGTCTCGTAGGTTTCCTCGACGACTTCATCAAGATCCGCAAGCAACGCAACCTGGGGCTGAACAAGACCGCGAAGCTGGTCGGTCAGCTCGCGGTCTCACTCATCTTCGCCGTGCTGGCGCTGCGCTACCCGGACGAGCGGGAGCTGACGCCCGCGTCGGATCACCTGTCGTTCGTGCGTGACATCGCCATCGTCTCCTTCGGTGCCATCGGGTTCATCGTGTTCTGCTACCTGGCGGTGTCGGCCTGGTCGAACGCGGTGAACTTCACCGACGGTCTGGACGGCCTCGCGGGTGGTTCGTCGGCGATGGTGCTCGGCACCTACGTGGTCATCTCGTTCTGGCAGTTCAGCCACGACTGCTCGCGGGTGAAGGAAGCCGCCTGCTTCGACGTGCGCGACCCGCTCGACGTGGCTGTCGTCGCCGCGGCCGCCATGGGTGCCTGTATCGGCTTCCTGTGGTGGAACGCCGCGCCCGCCAAGATCTTCATGGGTGACACCGGTTCGCTCGCCCTCGGCGGTCTCGTCGCCGGGCTGGCGATCGTGACCAGGACCGAGCTGCTGATGATCGTGATCGGTGGCCTGTTCGTGGTCGAGATGATGTCGGTGGTCCTGCAGATCGCGGTCTTCCGCACCACCAGGCGGCGGCTGTTCCGCATGGCCCCGTTCCATCACCACTTCGAACTCGCCGGGTGGGCGGAAACCACGGTCATCATCCGGTTCTGGCTGCTCGCGGGCGTGTGTGCGATGTTCGGTCTCGGCCTGTTCTACGCGGACTGGTTGGGCGCGGGCGGCGGCCGGTGAGTGTGCTCGACACGCTGTTCGCCGGGCAGCGGGTGCTGGTCACCGGGGCTGGTGTCGCCGGGCGGTCCGTGGCGCTCGCGTTGCGCGGCATGGGCGCGCACGTCACGGTGACCGACGCCAAAGCGGACCGGCTCGCCGAGCTGGCTGACACCGGCATCGATGTGGCGGTGGGCCTGACCGAGCCACCCGACGGGACCGACCTCGTGGTCACCAGTCCCGGCTGGCGGCCGGACAGCCCGGTTCTCGCGGCCTCCGCTGTCGAGGTCATCGGTGATGTCGAGTTGGCATGGCGGATGTCCGAGGCACTGAGCGACC
>JALZNB010000263.1 GCA_030857905.1 Actinomycetota bacterium | reverse complement strand
GCCGGCCCCGCCAGACCCTCGACTGGAAAACACCAGCCGAAAAACTAGACGAACTCCTGCTCACACACGGTGTCGCAGCCACCGGTTGAGACCGCCTTGGTTTTCTGTCGGAGACCGGGTGAACCTGGACGGCGTGGAGCGCTTACGTTGGCACGGGGCACGACTTCCCGAATTACTCTGAGGTCTCGCTCGATGTGGTGAAGAAAGCAATGCGGGAACTGCTGACCAGCGGAGGAAAGCGGCCAACGAGCGTGAGCTGGCAGGCGGGCAACAAGAGGGAACAAGCCGAAGATGCGATGTGAAACTTGCGGTTGTGGATACTCATCGCCGATGCGCGGAGAGGTTGATCAGTTTCGCTCTGACGTTCTGATTTCGATGGAACGACTGTGACGTTGCCATCGGTAGGCGCCAACCGTTGCTAAGGTGCTCGCTTGGTCCACACGGTACAGTCCGGCATTCACGAGGTTGGTACGTGCTTCCCTTGGAGTGAGCATCTGCGCTTGACGATGTGCAACGTTATGTCGCGGAGATGGAAATCGAACGCGGATTCGCCGATAGCACTGTCTTGGAACAGGGTCTCAAGCTTGGGGAAGAAGTCGGCGAGCTGTTCAAGGCCATGCGTAAGCGTGAGCAGATGTCGATTGACACCACGTCGGTGACTGGCAGTGTCGACGAGGAATTGGCTGACATCTTGATTTATGTGTGTGCGATCGCCAATCGTTATGGTATTAACTTGGACGAAGCGCTGCGGAAGAAGGAAGCGTTTAACGAGACGCGTACGTGGGCCTGACACTCGGCAGCCTTGATCCATACTCGACCTCGGCCAGTCACGCCGTTACTTGGCCGACGCGAATCGGTGGCGCATAGTGGTTACAACTCGGCGAGGTAGGCGCCGAAGCCGCTGAAGATCGCTGATGAGCAGAAGTCGAGCGGGAAACCGAGGTGCAGGACCCAATCGCCCGCATCCGAGCACAGTTGGGTGTAGAGCCTCATGGTGGCGGCGAACAGGCGGAAAGTGCTCTTGCGTCCCAGGCGATCCTGAAATAGCCGCTGGTCAGGTGGCCAAGCACCGTTCAACGCAAGAATTGTTGAACAATACGACAATGGGTCAGTTGAAGGGTTAAACTTGTGAATAGTTGAACAATGCTGTCGTGGGGGCGACGGCCAACCGGGCTGCGTGCAGACCCACTTGGAGGCAGTGGTGGACATCGTCGAGCGGGCGAGCGAACTGGTCGGCGAGCGCAAGCGGGAGCGGCACAGTGCCGCCGAGGGCGCGGCGGCGGCGTTGCGGGACCTGATCATGGAAGGCAGGCTCGCGCCGGGCAGTCGGGTGTCCGAAGAGGCGTTCATGGGTCCGCTGGAAGTCTCCCGCAACACGTTGCGCGAGGCGTTTCGCCTGCTCACGCACGAGAAGCTGCTCGTTCACAAGCTCAACCGAGGCGTCTTCGTTCGCACACTGGAGGTCGGCGACGTGACCGATCTCTTTCGCGTCCGCAGGATCGTCGAGGGCGACGCCGTGACCCGCGCCAACGAAGCTGGGATCGACCGGATGGCGGCGGCCGTCGAGTTCGGTGAGAAGGCTGCCAAAGAGGGCCGCTGGGTAGATGTCGGCACCGCCAACATCCGCTTCCATCAGGCTGTCGCCGCGCTCGCGGGCAGCCCCCGCATCGACGAGCTGATGCGCCAGGTCGCCGCCGAACTCCGCCTTGGCTTTCACGCCGTGGGCGATCCGAGGCGGCTCCACGAGAGCTACTTGCCGCGAAACCGCGCCATCGTGAAGTGGCTGCGCAACGGCCAGATCGGTGAAGCGCGGGGAGCGCTGCTCTCCGACCTCAAGGACGCGGAGAACCAGATGGTCGCGGCGATCAAGAACGTACCCGTTCCAGACTGATCACCGGCGTTGTCCGCATGTCGACGCGTCCGACTCGCGTAGGTCTGTGGCGTTTGTCTCCATAGTTGTGGGAGGCAGGCGCCCCGGCGGGATGTGAGGATCTGCGGATGTCGAGTGCGTGTGCGTGCGGCCGGGGAGGGTGCTGGTGAACGGCTGGGAGGCGCTGCTCGTCGTGGCGGCCGGGGTGCTCGCGGGGGGGATGAACTCGGTGGTCGGCTCCGGCACCCTCATCACGTTCCCCGTCTTGCTCGCTCTCGGATATCCGCCCGTGGTGGCGAACGTGTCCAACACGCTGGGGCTCGTGCCCGGCTCGGTCGCCGGAGCCATCGGCTACCGCAAAGAACTGGCCGACCAGCGGCAGCGGTTGCTCAGGCTCGGCTCGATGTCGGTGCTTGGCGGCGTCGCGGGTGCGGTGTTGCTTCTCGTCTTGCCCCCGGGGGCCTTCGAGACCATCGTGCCCGTGCTTATCGCGCTGGCGTTGGTGTTGGTCATCCTGCAACCGTGGTTGGCGCGCAAACTCACTGAGCGGCAAGGGGAACGGAGTCTGCACGGAGGTATCGGCCTGCTCGCGGGTACCTTCGCCACCGGCATCTACGGCGGCTACTTTGGTGCCGCGCAAGGGATTTTGCTGCTCGCCTTGATGGGCATCGTCATCAACGAGAGCTTGCAGCGGCTGAACGCCGTCAAGAATGTGTTGACAGCCTTGGTGAATCTCACTGCGGGCATCGTGTTCATCTTCGTCGGCGACGTCGATTGGCTGGTGGTCGTGCTGATCGCGGCAGGCTCGACGATCGGTGGTTTCATCGGCGCGCGGGTCGGGCGCAAGCTCAGCCCGGTCGTGCTGCGTGGCGTGATCGTTGTCGTCGGTCTCACCGCCATCGTGCAGCTGCTGATCTGACGGCGCGTCCACAGTGGACGCGCCGCCAGAATTCGTCAGCGTGAGAAAGTCGTTGCCGCCGCGAGGAAAGCGTCGTTTTCCTCGGGCGTTCCGATCGTCACCCTCGCGCCGTCGCCCGCGAACACCCGCACGACCACTTTGTGCGCCAAGCAGTGCTCGTTGAACGCGGCGGCCCGATCACCCAGCGGCAGCCACACGAAGTTCGCCTGCGTCGGCGCGACCTCATAGCCCGCCTCGATCAACGCACCGCGCACGCGCCCGCGCTCGGCGACGATGTCGCGGCACCTGGCGAACAGTTCGTCCTCGGCCTTCAGCGACGCCAACGCGGCCACCTGCGCCAACGCGTTCACCCCGAACGGCACGAACACCTTGCGCACGGTCGAGGTCACCGCCTCGGGCGCCACGAGGTAACCGACCCGCAGGCCCGCGAGACCGTATGCCTTGGAGAACGTCCGAAGCACGGCCACATTGTCCCGCCCGCGTGCCCACTGCTCCTTGGCGACCTCGACACCGTCGGGGACCGACTCGTCGTCCACGAACTCGCGGTACGCCTCATCGATCACCACGAGAACCTCGGCGGGCACCGCGTCGATGAACCGGTCCAGCTCCGGTTTGGTCAGCGCGGTGCCGGTCGGGTTGTTGGGTGTGCACACGAAGATCAGCCGCGTTCTCGGTGTGATGGCGTCGATCATCGCGTCGAGGTCGAGCGCGTGGTCCTCGGTCAGCGGAACCCGCACCTGGGCGGCGCCGACGACGTGGGTGATGATCGGGTACGCCTCGAATGAACGCCAGGCGAACATCACCTCTTCACCGTCGGTACACGTCGCCTGCACGAGTTGCTGGCACAGCGTCACCGAACCGCAGCCGACCGAGACCTGCTCGCCCGCCACGCCGAGTTTCGTTGCCAGCGCCGCGACAAGCTCGCCCGCACCGCTGTCCGGGTAGCGATTTATCGACCCGGCCGCGCGCGCGACAGCGTCGACAACGCTTGGCAGAGGGTCGAGAGACACCTCGTTGCTGGCGAGTTTGATCGCCCCGGGGATGGTGCGACCGGGTACATAGCCGGGCAGGGAATCCAGGTCAGCGCGGGTATGCACGCTCATCGAAGCTCCTCGTCGGTCACCGGTGTCGGCTCGGCACGAACCTATATCGCCACCCGTGTGCTGTGCGATTGTCACAGGGGATGAGCCGGTGATCACCTTGACTCGTGTTCACCCCCGCATGGTTGCATGTGTCATGGCTGAGACCCGCACAGAGGATTTCCGGCTCGATGACGGCCGTGCGCTGCGCCTCACCTTCGCCGAACCCGATGGTGTCACCAGAGGCGGGCTCGTCGTACTGCACGAAGCGCGCGGAATCACCGACGGCGTCCGCGCGATGGTGTCGGGTCTGGCCGCCGAGGGTTGGTTGGTCGTCGTCCCCCATCTGTATGACTCCGAGGTCGACGAGATCGGCCACGACGAGGTCAACGACAAGGTCAGCACGCTGTCCGGCGAGTCCGTTCTCGCCGCGACGGACATCGCGTTCGCCTGGCTCGCGGGCTACGAGGTCACCGCCGACCGGATCGGCGTCATCGGCTTCGAGCTGGGCGGGTCGGTCGCCCTTGTCGTCGCCGCCAGCCGCGCCATCGGCGCCGCCGTCACCGTGGCCGGTGGCGGCATCCTCGAACCGTTGTCCCACGGGTTGCCCGCGCTGGTCGAGGTCGCCGGGGAATTGCACTGCCCGTGGTTGGGCCTCTACCACTCAGCGGGTGACGACATCACCGAAGACCAGGTCGACAAACTGCGTGAAGCGGCGAGCACGGCCCGGTTCGCCTCGGACGTGGTGCGCTACAACTTCTCCTCCGGGGATGCCGAGGCGTGGCAGCGCGCGCTGAACTGGTTCGACGCCCACCTCCGCTAATGGTCACCGTGCTGACGGAAGTCGAGTTCGACCTCGTCTGGGAGCAACTCGACCTCGCTGAGCGGCCGTATCCCCTTGACGTGCCCAGCTTCGGCGAGACGTTCGACGAGCGCGCCCAGCTTCGCGCCGAGGTCATCGCGAACCTCACGGCGAACGGCGGACACGACGGCCGCGACCTCGATCCCGACCTTGAGGCTCAACTGCTCATGTTGGCCCGCAACGAGTTCAGCGTCGACGGTTTGCTCGCGGTCGGCCGCAACCTGCGTGTGCTCGCCGCGGGCACGGCCACGCGCGGCGTCATGGCCGTCCAGTCAGGCGGAAAGATTCGGGTCGGGCCGGTGCCCAGGGAGCGTCTGGTCGACGAGGTGCTCGGCTTGGTCCCTGAGCTCGAACCTGGGCCGGGTGGCCAGGTGTCACTGCCCAAATCGGTGTTCGACCACGCGGTCGACGCGTTCGCGTCGGACGGTTTCGCGGGCCTGGAACTGGCGCTGAACCAGGGCGGCGTCACCGGCCGCGACATGCGGACCATCGCCACCCTGGTGCGCAGTCCGCGCCACGGCGGCGGGCAACTCGCCGCGAACAGTCTCGACCGGCTCGGCCGCAGGCGACGCACCGGCGTCCTGAACTGGTTCGACACGGCCGAGGGACGATACTCGTCGTATTCCGACGGCGGCGGTTTTCTGACATTCGCCCCAGCGGACACCGCGCGGCTGGGACAACGCCTGCGCGAATTGGTGTCTTCGGTCGCCTGACCGGGTGGGGCGGAAATGTCCGCCCCACCGTCGAGTCAGATCGTGACAGCCATTTCCTTGACGTCCGCGCCGATTGTCAATTCCGGTTCGGTCTTCTCTCGGACCTCGTCCACACTAACGCCGGGGGCCACTTCGAGCAGAACCAGGCCGTCCGCGGTGATGTCGATAACCGCGAGATCGGTGATGATCCGCTGCGCGACCTTGAGGCCGGTATAGGGCAGCGAGCACTCGTCGACGATCTTGTACGAGCCGTCCTTGGCGACGTGCTCCATGAGGACGACGACATGCTTCGCGCCGTGGACCAGGTCCATCGCGCCGCCCATGCCCTTGACCATCTTGCCGGGGATCATCCAGTTCGCGATGTCGCCGACCTTCGACACCTGCATCGCGCCGAGGATCGCGGCGTCGACCTTCCCGCCGCGGATCATCCCGAAGGAAAGCGCGGAATCGAAATAGGACGCACCCCGACGCACGGTCACGGTTTCCTTGCCCGCGTTGATGAGATCAGGATCTTCATCGCCGTCGAACGGGTATGCGCCCACACCGAGAATCCCGTTCTCGGACTGCAAGACGATTTCCACATCGTCGGGCACGTAATTCGGCACCAGTGTCGGCAGGCCGATGCCGAGATTGACGTAGGAACCGTCGGACAATTCGGCTGCGGCGCGCGCGGCCATCTGTTCACGAGTCAACGCCATGGATCAGCCCTCCTGCTTCGTGCGCACGGTGCGCCGCTCGATGCGCTTGTCCTCGGCCTGCTCCGGGGTCAGCGGCACGACCCGCTGCACGAAGATGCCGGGCAGGTGCACCTCGGCCGGGTCCAGCTCGCCCGGCTCCACCAGCTCCTCGACCTCGGCGATGCTGATCCGACCGGACATGGCGCACAGCGGGTTGAAGTTCTGCGCGGAGGCGCGGAACACGAGATTGCCGTGCCGGTCGCCCTTCCAGGCCCGAACGAGACCGAAGTCGGTGGTGATCGCGCTCTCCAGGACGTAATCCAGCCCGTCGAACTCGCGCACCTCCTTCGGCGACGACGCGATCGAGACGTTGCCCGCGTCGTCGTAGCGCCACGGGACCCCTCCGTCGGCGACCTGGGTGCCGACACCCGTGCGGGTGTAGAAGGCCGGGATGCCGGAGCCGCCCGCGCGCAGCCGCTCGGCGAGCGTGCCCTGCGGGGTCAGCTCGACCTCGAGTTCACCGGAGAGGTACTGCCGGGCGAACTCCTTGTTCTCCCCGACATACGAGCTCGTCATCCGCGCGATCCGCTTCTCGCGCAGCAACAGCCCGAGCCCCCAATCGTCGACGCCGCAGTTGTTCGACGTGACGTCCAGACCGGTGACGCCCTTGGCGAGCAAGGCCTGGATCAGCACGACCGGGATCCCGCACAACCCGAAGCCGCCCACCGCGAGGCTGGCGTCGTCGGGGATGTCGGAGACCGCGTCGGCGGCGCTGGGGACGACTTTGTCCATGTGGTGCCCCTCCTTCTGGCTGTGGCCTACCCGACTCTAGTAGAGCCACAGCCAGGGTAAATGTGTTCGAGCTCGCGGCGAATGGCGCTTGTCCACGTGCGGCGAAGACCGGCGGTGTGACACGACGACAGGCCACGCGAGGGTGACCTGTCGAGTGGCTGGTGGATCTGTACGGCCCGAGCCATCGGTCGTGTGCCCTGTGGACCCTGGAGCTGAAGCCTCGCGAGGCCCGTTCACCTGCGGTGATGCGAATACCGCGACGATGACAGGGGGGCGTTTTGCCTGCCGGACACCTATCTGTGTAGTCTTACCGCCGAGCGGCCTGGGGCCCCGGGAGGCTTCGCCTAGTCTGGTCTATGGCGCCGCACTGCTAATGCGGTTTGGGTTCACCCCCATCCCGGGTTCAAATCCCGGAGCCTCCGCTGTACATCCGGTTCGCCGGGTGACAACTAAAAAATGCGCCCGTAGCTCAACGGATAGAGCACTTGACTACGGATCAAGAGGTTAGGGGTTCGAATCCCTTCGGGCGCACCATTCGGACTTGGTTGAAGTCCGGGTCAAGACCTTGATTCAGATGATGAGTCAAGGTCTTTTCCTTTTCCCCGACTCGCACGCCGGGTGTCGTCCCCGTTGCGGTCAGCTCACCGACATTCGGGACGCCCATCCGCCTCGCGGCTTTCTCGGTCCGAGCAATGAGCGCAGGTATCCGGATGGGGTACCGACGGTGTTCTCGCTCTTGCCGGGTCCCGCAGGCGCACCGAGGTGAGTTCGCGGTGGCGGGGGATGCATGGTGATCACGCCTCCGAGATGAAGATGGCAGGCCCTTTGGTGAAGGGCCTGCCATCTTCGATCAGGTAGTGCGGTTCAACTTCTTAGTGGGCGCGTGCCTGGTTCGGAGATGTGATGTATCC
>JALZNB010000082.1 GCA_030857905.1 Actinomycetota bacterium | reverse complement strand
CGCGAACCCGTGCGGCTCGACCGCGCGGTCGAGCGAGCCCTTGCGGACGGCCACTTCGCGCTGATCGAAGTCAGCCCGCACCCGGTGCTGGCCGCGGGTCTCCAGGACACCCCGCTCACCGTGCTTGGCACGCTGCGCCGCGATGAGGATGGGCCTCACCGCCTGCTGCTGGCCTTGGCCGAGGCCCATGTCCACGGCATCCCGGTGCGATGGGATCTGCCGCGCGGGCCACACGTCCTGCTGCCCACCTACGCGTTCCAGCACGAGAGCTTCTGGCTCGCGGGCGCCGCGGCTGCCGTCGACGGTGCCACCATCACGGCCGCCGGGCTCGACGCCACGACCCACCCGCTGCTCGGCGCGATGATCCCGCTGCCGGACGGCGGAGCCATGCTCACCGGGCGGCTGTCGGTTCGGGAGCAGGGTTGGCTGGCCGACCACGCCGTGCGCGGCTCGGTCCTGGTGCCCGGCACCGCGTTCGTGGATCTCGTCGTGCACGCGGGCGACCAGGTCGAATGCCCGCACCTGGCCGAGTTGACCGTCCTGGCCCCGCTGTCGCTGCCCGACGACGGAACCGTGCGCGTCCAGGTCACCGTCGCCGCAGACAGGGAGGGCAGGCGCGAGGTCGATGTGTTCGCGCGCCATGACCACGGCGAATGGACCCACCACGCGAGCGGTGTACTCACCGCCGAGTTCGACAACGCCACCGGGTTGACCGGTCAATGGCCACCAGCCGGGGCCGAGCCCGTCGACCTGGCGGGCTTCTACCCGGCGCTCGCCGCGGGCGGGATCGCGCACGGTCCCGCGTTCCAGGGCCTGCGGGCGGCGTGGCGACGCTCCGGCGAGGTGTTCGCCGAGATCGCCACCGCGTCCGATGTCGACGGGTTCACCATGCACCCGGCACTGCTGGACGCCGCCCTGCACGCCGCGGCGCTGCCCGGCGCGGTCCCCGCCCTCGACGCCGACGGTCCGTACCTGCCGTTCGCGTGGTCCGGTGTCACCATCCACGCCAGTGGCGCCACCTCGGCCCGCGTCCGTCTGACTCCCACCGGGCCCGGCACGGTCGCCGTGCTCGTCACCGACGTCACCGGTGCCCCCGTGGCCACCGTCGAGGCGTTGACTCTTCGCCCCACACCACGCCCGCCGCTGACGCGCTGTTCGTCGTGGACTGGGTGCCGATCGCGCCTGCCACGTCGATCGATCCGGGTCCGGTGGCGGTACTCGGGGCAGCCGGGCTCGACGGCGTGCCCGACCCGACTCCGCCGACCGTCGTGGCGCTGTTGGCGTCGATCGAAGACCTGACACCGACCGGGGTCCGTCGGGTGACCGGGGCCGCACTCGACCTGGTGCGCTCCTGGACAACCGAGGACCGCTTCGCCGACGCCCGCTTGGCCGTGGTCACGATCGGCGCGACCGGCGACGATCCCGATCCGGTGTTCGCCGCCGTGTGGGGGTTGGTGCGCTCGGCCCAGACCGAACACCCGGGCCGATTCGTCCTGCTCGACCTCGACACCCACACCCAGGACCTGGCGGGCCTGCTCGGCGCGGCGCTGGCCACCGGTGAGTCCCAGGTGGCCGTGCGCGGGGGAGACCTCCTGGTGCCACGCCTCGCCCGCTCCGGCGCGCCCTCGGTGACGTTGCCCGCGGGTGAACCGCACTGGCGATTGGACGCGGGGGAGTCCGGCACGCTCGACGACCTCCGACCGGTCCCGACCACCCCGAGCGCCCTACGCCCCGGCGAGGTCCGGGTCACCGTCCGCGCCACCGGGGTCAACTTCCGCGACACCATGATCGCCCTCGGGGTGTACCCGGACGAGGCCATCCTGGGCAGCGAGATCGCCGGAGTCGTCGGCGAAGTCGGACCGGAGGTCACCGGCCTCGCGGTCGGCGACCGGGTGACCGGACTGGTCGCGGGCGGATTCGGCACCGATGTCGTCGCCGACGCGCACACGCTGGTCGAGATCCCGCCAGGGTGGACCTTCGCCGAGGCCGCCGCCGTCCCGATCGCGTTCTGCACCGCCTACTACGCCTTGGTCGACCTTGCCGGGCTGACCGAGGGTGAGTCCGTGCTGGTGCACGCGGCGGCGGGCGGCGTCGGCGGCGCCGCCGTGCAGATCGCGCACTACCTCGGCGCGGAGGTGTACGCGACCGCGAGCCCCGCCAAGTGGCCATCGGTCGACGTCACGGCCGATCACCTGTCCTCGTCGCGGACAACCGACTTCGAGGGTGAGTTCCACGCGCTCACCCACGGGCGGGGCGTCGACATCGTGCTGAACTCGCTGGCAGGGGAGTTCGTCGACGCGTCGCTGCGGCTGCTGCCGTTCGGCGGGCGGTTCGTGGAGATGGGCAAGACGGACCCGCGTGACCCCGACGAGGTGGCCACCCACCATCGCGGCGTGCGCTACCGCGCCTTCGACCTCGCCGAGGCCGGGCCCGAGC
>JALZNB010000059.1 GCA_030857905.1 Actinomycetota bacterium | reverse complement strand
AGCCGAGGCACATTCGCGTCCCTGCGGTCACACATCACGTTGGTCATGCCGCACGCGAACGGCTGTCTCGCGTGACAGGCCGTGACGGTACTACCGCCATACTCGTACCCAGTCCACCGACATGCGGTAGTCGCTCGTGTTGCCTCGGGCCTTGAGCTTCTCGTACTCTTGGCTGTCCTTTTCGGACACGAGCAGGCTCAGCAGGACCTCCCCGGGCACCGTTGCCGTCGGCCCGGGAATGTGACCGATCCACTTGCCGTCGATGAAGAAGACGTACTGGTCAGCGCTCCAGTACCCAGAGAAGGTGTGGTAGTCGTTCCACCAGGTGCCGTTCGCGCCTTGGGCGAAGTTCTTTTCGAACACCGGATCCGTACCAGCCGGTTCGCCGGTCCAGGTGTTGCCCAGGATCTGGCTGGTTTCCGTCGGGTGGAGGGTGTGCTGAATCCTCTGGCTCTCGACGCCGCCGGTGCCTGCCTGGGCCTCCCCGAAGAACTCGGCAACGTCGAACTCGCCGCCGTCCGCCCCGTAACCACTATGCCACCACAGGGCACCGTGCGCCCCCTGAGGGCGATGGAACTTGATGCGCGCCTCAAGGTGCCCGTGGACGATCCCCAGGGTTCCGGCCGAGATGTGCGGGACCTTGAAGCGCGGCTGTGCGTCAGGGCCCAGTCCGTCAGGGACCAGGCCGAAGTGCGCAGCACCCGTGCCGTCGAACGAGATCGCGTCCCACGACGCCTTGGTGTGTTCGCGGCCGGTGGCCCCATAGTCGAGGTGGTTGGACCGTAGTGCCCACTTGGGCTGCATCTGATCGACGCTGCCGTACTCGAACGGATCCCACAGGCGCAGTGACTTGACGACGAAATCGTCTGAGGTGACGCCCCGGTAGACATCCGCGCCCACGACCTGCCTCGCGCTGTAGAAGCGGAAGGTCGTGATGACCGACACCGTGGCCGTCATCGTGAAATCGCCCGCCGCGTCGGTGACGGATCCCTGCATCCAAGTCAACGTCGCGTCGGCGTTCACCTTGTAGAGACTCACCGTCCGTCCCGCGACCGCCGGTCGCACCCGACCGGACAGAACCACCTGCTGGTTCCCGCTGTTCGTGAACTCCGGTGTGACGAGACCCGAGAAAGAGCTGTCGTAACCCACCGCGTTGGCAGGCGACGCCAACGCCATCACGGCGGCGCCCGTCATGCCCACGGTGAGCAATAAAGTTTTGAGTCTGCGCATCAGCGCTGCCCAACTCCTTCAAAGTTGACTGTCAATTCTTTTCACCGGGCGGCCCGTGCGACTACCGACAAGCGTCAGATAGCCCGCATTTTATGGCTACACCCGATCGACCGTCTAACAGTTTTCACCGTACGTGCCCCGACCCTTCATTTCCAGGCCACCTCGGGCACATCCACCGAATGGCCGAACGAGACCCGTGGGCAATAATCGATCTCGGCCGTGAACGACCCGCTGCCGCCACCCGTTCCGGCTCGACACCCCGGTTAGCGATCATCCCCACCATGACAGGTCACCTCACGCGAGGCAATCGAAGCGTCGCGACCGAGCCGGATCCCACAACTCGGCCAACCCAGGCGAGATCCCCTCCCACCTGCAACGTCAACATCTCGCGCACGGCAGAAAATCCTTCCTCGCCCCACACCAAGATCAGATGCGGCCACCCTCTGAATTTGATCCGCACGCACCGGCGGCGGCAGGAAATATGATCGGAAGACATCCGATTCCACACCCAGTACAGATCATTCTTCAGATCGGACTCGACTCCGCAACGATACCCCGCCCGCACCGGGCGCACCTTTGTTTGCCTTAAGGGCGAACCCCTGCCCGACTGGTGGTCGACCGAGCAGTCCGCCGACCGGCCTGCCGGGGATTGGTCGGGCGGACACGGCAACCTGGGGCTCGCGCACAGCGTGTCCCCACCGCCTCGCCGGTCTCACTGGACTGACACAGCGCCATATTGAGACCGAACAACGACACCGGTGGTCAAAGCAGTTGACGTCATTGCTTTACCAGGTCGGACCTCTGGTGACCTACGTCAACCCTGCTGAGCACAACACGGGTCGACCCGATGCCGGTGGGCCACGGTTCCTTGCCAGCCCCCCCCAACGACCGCCGGGCAGTCGCGCTGCGCGACCGGATCGTGCTGGACACATGCAGTACATGTAGGCGGTCGAATCCGAGGGCAACCAGGGGGTGTCCATGGGGATTGATAGCGAGGTCGCGTAGACATCGATGCGCTGGAGCGCCGTCGACCACGTTGCCCCTCGATACTCGACATCAGTGGGTGCCTGTTCATGCCGGTCGCGGTGGCCGTGCTCATCGCGCTGCCAGCGCCGGGACCAGTCGTGCAGCAATATCCCTGTTGACGCGGGAGGCGAGTACGCTTTCGTCCGGGGCTCCCGGCTCAGCAAACTCCACGTGCCCAGGTTCGGGCCTGAGTGCGGCGGTTGCCACCACCGTTAGGCCTTTCGGGGTATTTTCCGTCCGACCCCCTTACCCCGGCGGGTTCTCCCACGACTGGGGATGGGAGTGGATGATCGAACTCCGCTCCTGGGTGCGCGGCGGTTCCAGGCGCGCACCGTCCCTGACTGAGGAGTAATCGGTGGTTTCCAGATTCCAGACAGTGCCGATCGTGGCGCTGCTCGCGGTGTCCCTGGCGGTCGCGCCCGCCCATGCCGCGGTGGATGTCCCTTCAAGCACCGTGGTCGAGATGGCGGCGCTCATCAACGGACAGGTGGTCGAGGACGACGCGGTCGCACAGCGGCTGATCGACGCGTACTGGACGCCCGAGCGGATGCGTGCGGCGGAGCCGATCGCGGACCCGGAGATCATCGACGACCCGGAGCTGGAGCGCCTGGACCACCCGGACAACGTGGGCCCGGAGGAAGTCGTGTCCGCGCCGGTCGGCCCCCTGGAGGCCGCTCGGTCCGCGGGTACGCAGTCGGTGTCGCTCTCTCCCGGCGCGGGCAAGGTCTTCTTCCGTGACCCGACGACCCTCAAGAACTTCGTGTGCTCCGGCAGCACGATCAACAGCAACGCGAAGAACGTCGTGTCCACCGCCGCGCACTGCATCCACAGCGGCAAGAACGGCCACGATTACGACAACTGGATGTACGCGCCCGGGTTCCACGACGGCGTCGCCCATCTCGGCAAGTTCTCGGCGAAGTACTACCACGCCACCACGGGCTGGACCTCGCACAGCTACAACTGGTGGGACTTCGCCTTCGTCAACGTCCGCACGCTCGACGGTGTGAACCTCGTGCACAAGACCGGCGGCAACGGCCTCCTGGTCAACTCAAGCAAGCAGAACGCGATCACCGCGCTGGCCTACCCCGGGGTGAACCCGTATGACGGCACGGACCAGATCTACTGCCAGGCGAACATGCACTGGGCCGCTGCCGCGCAGGTGAAGGTCTACTGCGGGCTGCCCGAGGGCGCCAGCGGCGGCGCGATGATCCACCAATACAGCAACGCGGTGAAGTTCGGCAACGTCAACGGTGTGATCGCGTACAAGTGGAACACCAAGAACTACAGCCCCTACTTCGACAACTACGTCTTGAACGTGTTCAACACGGCGAAGAACAAGACGACCTGACCGACTGATGCCTGCTTCTTCGGCCCGGCAGGTACTTGGCCGGGCCGAAGAAGTCGTCACCGCCGATGCCCTCCGCTGACTGACCAGCCGAGATCGGATTCGCCTGAGCCCTGGTCAGGGCAGTTGGAGCATCGCCTTGACGAGGTTGACTCCGGAGATGGCGTGTCCGTGAGCGTTGATGTGGATGAAGTCGCTGCACATCACTTCGCGGCTGGCGGTCATCTGGTGGTGGTGGTTGGAGGTGTGCGTGCCGCCATACCTGGTCACGACCCGCTCGGTGATCTGGTCCAGTAGCTCGAAGTTCCGCGTGAGTCGCTCGCTGAGCGGCTCGGGCAGCAGGCCGGTGCGACCGATGTCGAACAGTCCCATGGTCACCAACTGCGCCCCCTGCTCGGCGAGCGGTGCCAGCAGTGAGTCCAGGTCCGCTTCCACGCGCTCTGGATCGAAGCCGCGGCTGAAGGCGTCGTTGGCGCCCGCCGCCACGATCGCCAGGTCCGGCTTGGCCGCCAGCGCGCGCTCCAGTTGGGTCTCCCGGACCTGGGCGATCTGGAGGTTGCGTTCGCCGAGGTTGAGACACTCGAGGTCCGGGTGAGCCGCTTGCAGTGCCTCGACCACTCTGCCGATGCCGTCGAGATCGCGGTATCCGGGAACGGGCTCGCGGACACCTTCCGCCACGCTGTCGCCGAGTACGCACACCCGCCGCCAAGGGGCGTTTCGGATGAACTCGGCGGCCTCGTCCGGCCAACGGCAATCGGGGTTGTTGAGCTCGACGCTCAGATCCGGGGTGAGATTCGAGTCGTCAGGCTGCACGACGGTCATGTTATGCACATTCCTTCTTGATTCAACGTCGATTGTTTAATGCAAATAGAAGGTTTGCTCAATAAAATGTACCAGCTGACTTTTGCCCACACAAGTCAGATCGGATGCGGCGGACTATTGGGTTGCCGTCAAGGTTGTGCGGGCGTCGCTTGGGGTATCACGTGCAGCTCGACCAGATCGGCGTGGGTTGTCAACCAGTCGCGGACGGCCTTGCCGTGGTGGACAGGGTGCGGGTCGACGATCACGTGCACCTTCCGGCCGACCTGCCGCGCCAGTCGGCCCAGGAAAGTGATGAGCACCGGCGCGGTGAACCGACCGGGGAAGACGGTGAACCACTGCGAGCCCTTCGCGGAGACCGCGGACAGGACGTTGACCGGCGACCGCGGCCCTGCCGTTTCCGAACGCAGCTCGATCCGATCAACCCACACCACCACCGCGAACTCCGCCTTGGCCCTGGCCGCGAGTACCGGGTAGTCCTCGTCCAGCCATGCCCGAATCCGCGCGTCCTGCTGTGCGTAGGTCCATTTCGCGGGTCGCCGTGCGGTAAACCCGTGCCTGCGCTGCCACGCGCCGACACCCTGCTCGGTCATCGCCACCCCGATGACCATCCAAACCAACTCGACCACCGCGGCCCGCGTCCACAACGGGCCACCGGCCAGCAACTCCTCGGGGGTGTAGTCGGCCATCGCCGCGAACAGCATGTCGCGCTGCTCGGCGCTGATCAGCTCCGCCGGGCCGGGACGCCGCGTCCGCCGCACCGCCAACCCGGCACGACCATCCCGCCGGTAGGCCCGCCACCAATTGCCCACCGAACGCTCCGAAACCCCGAACACCTCCACCGCCTGGCGGTAACCCACCACTGTCCCGGACTCCAGCGCGGCAACCACCCGCAGCCGCAACACCTCTCGGTCGGCGGACGACAGCCGACGCGCGTCCCTGGCCACGATCACGGCTGGTCAACCTACCGGCAAATGATCACTTTCGGATAAATATGGAGTTTTGGTTGCCGGTAGCAGTACGCGAGATGGCCCCTTGTCGTTTCTGGTGTGGCCCGCTAACCTGGAGGGAGTGGGGTCGGTTGACACTGGTGGAATCTGTTGAAATTGGAACCGGGTTCTTTGTTGGACATGAGGTCGGAATTAGTTGACCGCGAAACCGTGGACTTAGTCGGGTTCTGATTGGCGGAAGGTTCTCAGCTCATCTGCCTTAAGTGGGGCACGACCCTGTTGGAGGACGCGAAGATGAATGGAATCAGGATTCTCGGCCCGTTGGAGATCGAAGGTTCCGCCGGTCTGCCGAGGATCAGCTCCTATCGACAGCGGGCGATACTCGCCAGACTAGCGTTGAATGCCAACGGTGTGACAAGCATCGGCAGTCTGGTCGACGCGATCTGGGACGGGCATCCGCCGACGACCGCGCGGTCGCAGATACAGGCGGGCGTCTCACGGCTGCGTCGGGTTATCGCGGAAAGTGGCTGTCAGGCGAGTATCGAGACTCGACCGCCCGGATACCGACTGGTCATTCGAGGTTCCGACCTGGACAGTCTCCGTTTTGTGGAATTGACCAATGTCGCCCGTTCCCAGGAAAGCAAAGGGCGCTTGGTGGCCGCCCTGACGACATTAAAGTGCGCTTTGGGGATCTGGCGGGGGCTGGTGCTCGCCGACGTTTCCAGCACTCGATTACAACAGGCCGCCTATCGGCTCACCGAACAGCGCCTGTCCGCCCAGTTGTCCCGGTTTCGCATCGAGCTCGAACTGGGCAGGGCGGTCGAGGTAACACCCGACCTCTACGCGCATGTCGAACAGTATCCGCTGGATGAGGAGATCTACCGGTATCTGATGCTCTCGCTGTACATGTCAGGTCGCTCCGCGGAAGCGCTCAAGGTCTTCCGGCAGGCCAGGAAGACGTTGATCGAGCGGGTGGGGATCGAGCCGTCCGAGCCGTTGCGCAGGCTGGAGCAGGCCATTCTTCGTAGGGACAGCGAACTGCTGCGGTCGATGTCGTCCGGGTTGGCGATGGTCGGGAACAGGTGACCGGAACGAGTGTGACACCGGGACAGGAATGATCTTGGATGTCGGTTGGGGCGCCGCCTGCGCGGTGCTCGTGCGTGTGATCGACCGGGAAGCGACCCTATTGAGCGGGATTGGCTGATCGCCGGCGGGTCGACATCGCCTCAGTCCTGCTATCATGACTCGCCCCGCATTCGCCGCCGAGTCGGCCCAGGCATCGGGTCGGCGTCACCCATGACGAGTTGATCTCAATGGCAGCTCACTCGGACGGATATACTGTAGCCATGGCAGCCGTAATGGAAGGCAATCTGGCCGATCTCAGCACATGGGAACCGGCCGGATGCTCGATCGCCCGTGCTCTGGATATCATCGGCACCCGCTCGGCCATTCTGATTCTGCGCGAGGCGTATTACGGCACCCGACGATTCGACGGCTTCGCCAGCCG
>JALZNB010000013.1 GCA_030857905.1 Actinomycetota bacterium | reverse complement strand
CGGTTCAGCCGCGAAGACGACCCCCGGCGCGCCATTACGGCAGCGTGTCCAAATGTGCGCTGACGGAGTTGGCGAAGGCATAGCCGTTCGATGCGTCCCAGTTGATCGACCATGTCATCGCGCCCCGGATGTCCGGGTACAACGTGGTGGGCTTGAATCCACCGCAGTTCGTCCCCCGCGCCAGACAGCTCAGCGCGGCGTTGACATTGGCGGGCGACTGATAGCCGCCGCCAGCGCCTGAGGGAGACGCGGGCAAGCCGAGCCCAACCTGGTCGGCCCGGAGCCCGCCTTGCAGTTGGATGCACGCCAACGCGGTGAGGAAGTCGATCGTGCCCTGGCTGTAGACGTTCTGGTTGCAGCCGTTCATCGACCCGGAGTTGTAGTACTGCATGTTGACGATGGTCAGGATGTCCTTGACCGCCAAGGCGAGCTGAAAGTAGCCGCCGGAGGTCGACTGCATGTCGATGGTCTGCGGGGCCATCGTGATCACCCGGCCGCCCGCCGCGTGGATCTGGCGCAGCGCGGCGGCCATGTGGGTGGCGTTGATCCCGTTCTCGAGATCGATGTCGACACCGTCGAAGCCGTACCGACCGATCAACCCGGCGACACTGCCTGCGAAGTTCGACGCCGCGGTCGCGTCGCCGACCGTCACGGTGCCCTTCTCGCCACCGACCGAGATGATCACTTTCTGACCGCGGCCCTGCAGGGTGCGGACGTCCGCGGCGAACTGGGCGTCGGTGTAGCCGCCGAGCGCGCTCGACAGGCCGGGGTCGAGGGTGAAGGTCACCTCGCCCGGGCGGCTGGGGACCGCGTCGGCGAACGACACCGCGACGATGTCGTAACTCGTCGGCACCGCGGCGAGGGTCAGCGGCTTGGCGCCGTTGACGAAGTTCTGCCAGTAGCCGGTGAGCACGTGCTTGGGCAACGAGCCCGTCGGCGGCTTCGTGGTCGTCGTCGTGGGTGTCGTCGTCCCTGGCGTTGTGGTCGGCGGGACACCGGGACCGTCGAGGCTGACATCGTCGGCGAAGTACGCGGGCTGGCCGTACCAACCATGCAGGTACAGCGTGACCGACGTGGTGTTCGCCCCACTGGTGAACGCGGTGGAGAGCTGGGTCCACGCACCGGCGGTGGGGGTCCACGTGCTGACGTCAGTGGTTCCGGTGCCGGTCACCCCGAGGTAGGTGTAACTGCCCCGGACCCAGGCGGACACGGTGTACCTCGTGCTCGGCCGGACGGTGACGAGCTGGGAACACCGGGCATTGTCCTGCCCGACGGGGGTTCCGGTCAGCGCATGGCCGCCGGAGTGCTTGTCGGTCGTGGTGATCGCGCCCGACGAACAGGTCCAGTTGGCGAGCGAGCCGGTCTCGAATCCGGCGTTGGCGACGAGATTCGCGGCAGAAGCATTGCCGGAGAAGGTAAGCAGCAGGCCGGTGGAGATGGCGATGGCGGCGATGAGCGCGAAAAGGGCATGGATGGCAGGGCGGCGCACGGCGGCCTCCGAGAACTATCGCAGGGGTGGAGGTAACACAGTGGACGTCCACTCAAAATGGACTAGACCACTGGCGTTGTCAACCCCCGCAGTGCCCCGATCGGTCCGATACCGAATTGGCGTCCCCCGTTCTCTTGCGAACGCCCCGGTAGGCACGGCCCCGTCCAGACGCGGCGGCGACGCTCAATAAGATGCGGGTGCGGGGTCATCCTGGGAGGCACGGAGGCATTTCGTTGATCACAGCCCTTTATCTCGTGTGGGCACTCGTCGGACTGTTCCTGATCTTGGCCTGGCCTCGGATCTCGACCGGTCGCGGCTGGGAGCTGGTCGCGCTGGGTGGGAGCCTGGCGCTGTCGGTGGCGCACCAGGCGATGTTCTCCACGGTGGCCGAGGACGCGTTCATCAGTCTGCGGTATTCGATGAATCTGGCCGAAGGCAACGGATTCGTGTTCAACGCGGGCGAGAAGGTGGAGGGGTACTCCAACTTCCTGTGGGTGGTTTTGGTTGCCGCGCCCGGGTTTGTCGCCGATGTCGACTACATCCTGGTCGCTCGTGTTCTCGGGGTGCTGTGCACACTCGTCGCGGTCGTGTTGGCTTACCTGTTGGTCAAGCGGATCACCGGCAAGGGCGCTTTCGGCGTGCTCGCCGCCACACTCACAGCGGCGGCGACCAGCCTCGCGGCCTACGGGCCCAGCGGTCTGGAGTCGCCACTGTTCGTGCTGTTGCTGTTCGCGGTGTTGCTCGCCGTCCACTCCGACAAGTTCCTCGTCGCCGGGCTGTGGGTGGCGTTGGCCACGTTGACCAGGCCGGATGGCGCCATCGTCGCCGCCGTGGTCGGGGTGTGGGTCTTGGTGGTGACCATGCGCGCACGGTCGGGGGTCCGCCCGGTGCTGTGGTATCTCGTCGGCGCGCTGGTGATCGCGGTTCCATGGACGGCGTGGCGGCTGGCCTACTACGGCCACCTGCTGCCCAACGCGGTCGCCGCCAAGTCGGGCGCCGACCTCGGCTGGCAACTCGAAGTCGGGTGGGACTACTTCCTGTCCTTCGCGGGCGCCACACAGGCCGCGTTGGTTCTGGTGCCGCTCGCGGTGTACCGCCTGACCACGCGTACCGACGGCGAATCGGGCGCGCGGCGAGCGATTTGGCTGATGTTGTTGCTGGCGTTGGTCTACCTGACGTTCTTCATCGGTACCGGTGGCGACTGGATGCCCGCGTGGCGGTTCTTCGCGCCAGTCGTGCCATTGCTCACCGCCGCGACCGTCGCCGCATGGGGCCTGACCGGCTCAGAGGCCACGCGCCCGGTCGGCAGGGCGGCGGCGATCGGCACCGTGACGATCAGCCTCTTCGCGCTGATGGTCTCCACCAACCACCCGAGCACCAAGCCCGCGATCGAGGCGTGGCGCCTCCAAGTCCACGACCTGTCCGACATCGGCACCTGGCTGCGCAACACCCTGCCGGACGGCACGGTGATCAGCACGTACGCCAACGGCGCGCTGTCCTACGAGGCGGGCTCGGATGTCACCGTCGTCGACCTGCTCGGCCTCACCGACGAGCACATCGCCCGCGAGGGCAAGCGCTTGCCCAAGGGCGTCATCGGCCACACCGCCTACGACTACGAGTACGTGATCGAGGAGCGCGAGCCCGCTGTCGTCTTCTTCCAGGGCGGTGGGTACCTCCCCGCGATCGACTGCTCGTCGCGGCCACCCTTCGACGACGAGTACACGGCGGTGCCGTTCCAGG
>JALZNB010000001.1 GCA_030857905.1 Actinomycetota bacterium | reverse complement strand
GGGTGTCGCCGAACCCACGGCCCCCGTCAACGGTCACTCTGTTGGCACCGAGGCGATGCCGGGAGCGAGGAACGGCGTGCCGTTGACCTTCTCCGAGATCCCTTCCCGATCCAGGTACGGTGTGATGCCGCCCAGCCAGAACGGCCAGCCGCCGCCGAGGAGCATGCACAGGTCGATGTCCTGGGCCTCGGCCACGACACCCTCGTTCAGCATGATGTGGACTTCCTCGGCCAGGCCGTCCAACGCCCGTGCGCGCACCTGTTCCTCGCTCAGCGGGTTGTCGCCGAACCGCCACAGCGCCTGTACTTCAGGGTCGATGCTCTGGTTGCCCGCCGAGTCCCACGTCCACACCGCGGTCTTGCCCGCCTCGACGAAGCGCTTCATGTTGGCGCTTACGGCGAAGCGATCCGGGAACGCGGCGTGCATCGTCTCGGCGACGTGCAGGGCGACCGCCGGGCCCACGAGCTGTAGCAGCACCAACGGGCTCATCGGCAGACCGAGTGGGTCGAGCGCGCGGTCGGCCACCTCGAACGGCGTCCCGTCGTCGATCGAGGCGACCACCTCGCCCAGGAATCGGGTGAGCAGTCGGTTGACGACGAACGCGGGCGCGTCCTTCACCAATACCGACGACTTCTTCAGTGCCTTGCCCACCGCGAACGCCGTGGCCAGCGTCGCGTCGTCGGTGCGGTCGGCTCGAACGATCTCCAGCAGCGGCATCACCGCGACCGGGTTGAAGAAGTGGAAGCCGACGACCCGTTCGGGGTGCTTGAGCTTCGAGGCCATCTCGGTGATCGACAGCGACGAGGTGTTGGTCGCCAGCACGCAGTCCGCGCGCACGTAGGTCTCGACCTCGGCGAACACGGTCTGCTTGACGCCGAGTTCCTCGAACACCGCCTCGATCACGAAGTCGGCGTCGGCGAAGGCCGCCTTGTCCAGCGAACCCGTCACCAGCGCCTTGAGCCGGTTGACGCCGTCGGTCGACAGCCTGCCCTTGGCCGCCAGCTTGTCGATCTCAGTGTGCACATAGGACACACCCTTGTCGACGCGGGCCTGATCGATGTCGGTCAGCACGACCGGAACCTTGAGCTGTCGCACGAAAAGCAGCGCCATCTGACTCGCCATCAGGCCGGCGCCAACGATGCCGACCTTGCCCACCGGCCGGGCCAAGGACTTGTCCGGCGCACCCGCGGGCCGCTTGGCGCGCTTCTGCACGAGGTTGAACGAGTAGAGGCCCGCTCGCAGCTCGTCGGTCATCACGACATCGGTCAGGGCCTCGGTTTCGGCCTCGTAGCCGCGATCGAGATCGTTGGCTCGCGCGAGTTCGAGCAGTTCCACCGCTTTGAGCGCACCAGGAGACGCACCCTTGGTCTTGCCGTGCACGATGGCCTTGGCCCGTTCGACGGCGGCGTCCCAGCCCGCGTCCCGGTCGATCTCCATGCGGGACGGGGTGATCTCGCCGCGCACCACCTGGGCCAGCCACAGCAGTGATTGTTCGAGGAAGTCCGCCGAGCCGAGGGTGACGTCGGTGATGCCCAACTTCTGCGCCTGCGCGGGCTTGAGCATCCTGTTCTGGTTCAACGCGTTCTCGAAGATCACCGTGACCGCGGCGTCCGGCCCGATCAGGTTCGGCAGCAACTGTGTGCCGCCCCAACCGGGGAACAGCCCGAGGAAGACCTCGGGAAGCGCGATCGCCGCGGTGTTGTCCGACAGCGTCCGGTAATGGCACGACAGCGCCAACTCCAGGCCGCCGCCCATGATCGCGCCGTTGACGAACGCGAACGTGGGAATCGTCGACTCGGTGAACCGCCGAAACACGTCATGCCCGGCCTGGGCGATCAGCAGCGCCTGCTCACGCCGCGCGACCCGCTCCACACCGGACAGGTCGGCGCCGACCGCGAAGATGAACGGTTTGCCGGTCACCGCGATCGCGGCGGGCTCGGCCTCGAACGCCGCGTCCAGCGCCGAGTCGAGGCTCACCAGGCTCTGCGGACCGAAGGTCGACGGCCGGGTGTGGTCGTGACCGTTGTCGATCGTGATGATCGCGACCGGCTTGTCGAGACCGGGTACCCGGACGAGCCGGGTGCGGGCCTCGGTGACGACCTCGTCGGGGAAGGCCGCGGCGGCCTGTTCCTGGGTCAGCATCAGTTCGTGCTCCCGTTCCAGTTCGGGTTCTCCCAGATCACGGTGCCGCCCATGCCGATGCCGACACACATGGCGGTGAGGCCGTAGCGCACGTCCGGGCGCTCGGCGAACTGGCGGGAAAGCTGCGTCATCAGCCGGACGCCGGAGGAGGCGAGGGGGTGCCCGCACGCGATCGCGCCACCCCACTGGTTGACCCTCGGGTCGTCGTCGGCGAGGCCGAAGTGGTCGAGGAACGCCAGCACCTGCACCGCGAACGCCTCGTTGAGCTCGAACAACCCGATGTCGTCGATGGTGAGCCCGGTCCGCTGGAACGCCTTCTCCGTCGACGGAACGGGACCGATGCCCATGACCTCCGGCTCGACGCCCACGAACCCGTAGCCGACCAGCCGCATCCCGATGGGCAGGCCGAGTTCGGTCGCGGTGTCCTCGCCGGCGAGGATGCAGCCGGTCGCGCCGTCGTTCAGGCCGGCCGCGTTGCCCGCGGTGACCCGTCCGTGTGGCCGGAACGGTGTCTTGAGCGTCCCCAGCGTCTCGATCGTGGTGCCCGGCCTCGGCGGTTCGTCCTCGGTGGCCAGCCCCCAGCCCAACTCGGCCGACCGGGTGGCGACGGGCACCAGCTCGGGCCCGATCTTGCCGGTCTTGACCGCTTCGGCGTACTTCTCCTGGCTGCGCGCGGCATAGGCGTCGCAGCGCTGCTTGGTCAGGGCCGGGTAGCGGTCGTGCACGTTCTCCGCGGTCTGGCCCATGACCAGCGCGGTCGGGTCGACCAGTTTGTCCGAGACGATCCTCGGGTTGGGGTCGACCCCTTCACCCATCGGGTGACGGCCCATGTGCTCGACGCCGCCCGCGATCACCACGTCGTAGGCGCCGAAGGCGATCCCGCTCGCGGTGGTGGTGACGGCGGTCATCGCGCCCGCGCACATGCGGTCGATCGCGAAGCCGGGCACCGACTTCGGCAGCCCGGACAGCAGCGCCGCGGTGCGCCCGATGGTGAGCCCCTGATCACCGATCTGGGTGGTCGCGGCGATGGCGACCTCGTCCACCCGCTCCGGCGGCAGTTCGGGATGCCTGCGCAACAGTTCTCTGATGACCTTCACGATGAGGTCGTCTGCGCGGGTTTGCGCGTAGATGCCCTTCGGGCCCGCCTTGCCGAACGGCGTGCGCACGCCGTCGACGAAGACCACGTTCCGAAGGGAGCGCCCGGTCGCGGGTGCGGCCACAGGGTTCTCCTTGGTCGAGTGCCGGTCTACCGACTGGTAAGAGCCTTCACTCTAGTCCTTGTTACCCATCGGTAACCGATTGGGCTTCACCCGCTTGGGCGACCTCACCCGCGCAGGCCGACGAACCGGGTCATGTGCTGGACGGCGTAGTCGAAGAACGGGTCCGCCGGGTCGGCCCCGCCGATGAACTGGCCGGACAGTTCGAAGCCCACCATGCCGAACAGTTGGGTCCAGGCGACCATGACTCTGGTCAGCACATACTCGGGCACCGACGAGCTGATCGAGGTCAGCACCTCCCGCGCCTGCTCGGCCAGGACCGGCACCAGGTCGTCCTCGGGCGGTCGGGCGTCGCGGGCGATGTCGATCAGCAGCGTCGGCACCCTGGCCGCCGGAGTAGCCGTGTCGCGTGGAGTTTGGTGTCCGGGGACGGGCGAGCCGTAGATCAGCGCGTACTCGTGGCGGTGCTCCAAGGCCCAGCGGCGAATCGCGACGCAGACCGAGTGCCATCGCTCGGTGGGCACGCCGCCGGGGTCGGCTTTCTCGGCCGCGTCGCCCATCGCGTCATAAGCGTCGATGATCAACGCGGTCAGGAGGTGGTCGCGACTGGGGAAGTAGCGGTAGATGGCCGACGAGACCATCCCGAGACTGCGGGCCACGGCCCGAAGCGACAGCGAGTGCGCCCCCTCGGTGGCGAGTTGGCGGCGGGCTTCGTCCTTGATCTCCGTCGTCAGTTCGGTTCTGGCGCGTTCTCGGGCGGTTCGGCCTGCGCTCATCGGCGCAGCCTCGCATGAAGTCAGAGCGCCGCACAAATAGAAGAGCACTGCTCTGGACGAGAATAGATCAACTGGTCCACTGATCTTGGTAGAGAGCGCTGCTCTCCAACAGCCTTGGAAGTCCGAGGTTGGCTGAATTCCACAAGGGCGGCAAGCTCAGCGACACCACCGTGCTGCCCTGAACATCAGAGCACACCGCTCCGTGTTCAGGGCAGGTCGACGTCACGAACCAAGGTGCTAGCTCGCGGTCGCGCGCAAGCCTTTGGCCACGGCCTCCGCGGTCAGCGCGATCTGCCACTCGCGGGCTCCGCCTGACCGCAAGGTCTCGGTCACGGTGTCGACGTCGGCCTCCGGTGGTTGCCAGCAGGTTCGGCGCAGCAGGTCGGGCTGGAGCAGGTTCTCCACCGGCAGGCGGTTCGCTTCGGCGATCTTGATCAGTGCCCCGCGCGCGGCCCCCAAACGGGCGGCGGCTTCCGGGTCCTTGTCGGCCCAGCGGTTCGCGGGCGGCGGGCCGTCGGCGGGTGGTGACGGGTCGGGCAGTTCGTTGCGCGGCAACTCGGCGGCCGAGCGCAGGGCCCGCATCCACGAGCCCGCCAGACGACGCTGCGCACGGCCCTTGAACACCGGGAGCTGCAACAGGGCCTGCTCGTCGGCCGGGTTCACCGACGCGGCCTGGATGATCGCGCTGTCGGGCAGCACGCGTCCCGGGGCGATGTCGCGCTCGCGGGCCATCGCGTCGCGGGCCTCCCACAGTGCCTTGATCGAGGCGAGGCCACGCGCGGTGCGCACGCTGTGGATGCCCGACGTGCGGCGCCACGGCTCCTTGCGCGGGGTCGCGGGCGGGGCGGTGCGCAGTGCCTCGAACTCCTCCAGCGCCCATTCCAGCTTGCCCTGCTCGCGCAGCTCGGTCTCCAGGGCGTCGCGTAGCTGGATCAGCAGCTCGACGTCGAGGGCGGCGTAGTTCAGCCAGTCCAGTGGCAGCGGCCTGCGCGACCAGTCGGCCGCCCCGTGACCCTTTTCCAGGTGGTAGCCCAGCAACAGCTCCACCAGGGTTCCCAGCGCGACCCGCTCGAAGCCCGCCAGCCTGCCCGCCAGCTCGGTGTCGAAGAGACTGCCCGGACGCAGCCCCAACTCGCCCAGGCACGGCAGATCCTGCGAGGCGGCGTGCAGTACCCACTCGTCGGCCTTGAGCGCCTCGATCAGGGAGTCGACCTCGTCGTTGACCGCGACCGGGTCGATGAGGAATGTGCCCGCGCCCGCACGACGGATCTGCACCAGGTACGCGCGTTGGGAGTACCGATAACCAGAGGCCCGCTCGGTGTCCACGGCGATGGGCCCTCGGCCCCCGCTGATCAGCCGGGCCGCGCGATCGAGCGCGTCGGCGTCGACGACGACATCGGGGGTGCCCTCGGCGGGCTCGGTGAGCAGCACCGGAGCAGGCAGTTCGGTGGGGCTCTCTGGGCCGGGGGTAGTCACGGCGAATGACCCTACGG
>JALZNB010000593.1 GCA_030857905.1 Actinomycetota bacterium | reverse complement strand
GGCCGGGGGCCTGATCCCCCCATTTCGTGTAGTAACAAAGAAGGGGAGAAGGAAGCCTCCGTGCTGGACGTTAACTTCTTTGATGAACTTCGGATCGGTCTCGCGACCGCCGACGACATCCGCCAGTGGTCCTTCGGCGAGGTCAAGAAGCCAGAGACCATCAACTACCGCACCCTCAAGCCGGAGAAGGACGGGCTCTTCTGCGAGAAGATCTTCGGTCCGACCCGGGACTGGGAGTGCTACTGCGGCAAGTACAAGCGCGTCCGCTTCAAGGGCATCATCTGTGAGCGCTGTGGCGTCTAGGTCACCCGCGCCAAGGTGCGCCGTGAGCGGATGGGCCACATCGAGCTGGCCGCGCCGGTCACCCACATCTGGTACTTCAAGGGCGTCCCCTCGCGCCTGGGCTACCTGCTCGACCTCGCGCCGAAGGATCTCGAGAAGATCATCTACTTCGCCGCATACGTGATCACCTCGGTGAACACCGAGCTGCGCCACAACGACCTGCCCACGCTCGAGAACGAGATGAGCGTCGAGCGCAAGCAGGTCGAGAACAAGCGCGACGCCGACATCGAGGGCCGCGCGCAGAAGCTCGAAGCCGACCTGGTCCAGCTTGAGGCCGAAGGCGCCAAGAGCGACGTCCGCCGCAAGGTCAAGGAGGGCGGCGAGCGGGAGATGCGCCAGCTCCGCGACCGCGCCCAGCGTGAGCTCGACCGGCTCGACGAGATCTGGACCACCTTCACCAAGCTCGACGTCAAGCAGCTCATCGCCGACGAGATGCTCTACCGCGAGCTGATCGACCGCTACGGCGACTACTTCACCGGGTCGATGGGCGCCGAGGCGATCCAGACCCTGGCGCGCGACTTCGACGTCGACGCCGAGGCGATCATCCTGCGCGACACGATCCGCAACGGCAAGGGGCAGAAGAAGCTCCGCGCGCTCAAGCGGCTCAAGGTCGTCGCGGCCTTCCAGCAGACCCGCAACTCGCCCATGGGCATGGTGCTCGACTGCGTCCCGGTGATCCCGCCGGACCTGCGCCCGATGGTCCAGCTCGACGGTGGCCGGTTCGCCACCTCCGACCTGAACGACCTGTACCGCCGGGTGATCAACCGCAACAACCGGCTCAAGCGACTGATCGACCTCGGCGCCCCCGAGATCATCGTCAACAACGAGAAGCGGATGCTGCAGGAGGCCGTCGACGCGCTGTTCGACAACGGCCGCCGCGGCCGTCCGGTGACCGGACCGGGCAACCGCCCGCTCAAGTCGCTCTCGGACCTGCTCAAGGGCAAGCAGGGTCGGTTCCGCCAGAACCTGCTCGGCAAGCGCGTCGACTACTCGGGCCGTTCGGTCATCGTGGTCGGCCCGCAGCTCAAGCTGCACCAGTGCGGTCTGCCCAAGGCGATGGCGCTGGAGCTGTTCAAGCCGTTCGTCATGAAGCGGCTGGTCGACCTCAACCACGCGCAGAACATCAAGTCGGCCAAGCGCATGGTCGAGCGGGCCCGCCCGGCTGTGTGGGACGTGCTCGAAGAGGTCATCACCGAACACCCGGTGATGCTCAACCGCGCGCCCACGCTGCACCGACTCGGCATCCAGGCCTTCGAGCCGCAGCTCGTCGAGGGCAAGGCCATCCAGCTGCACCCGTTGGTCTGTGAGGCGTTCAACGCCGACTTCGACGGTGACCAGATGGCGGTCCACCTGCCGCTCTCGGCCGAGGCGCAGGCCGAGGCCCGCATCCTCATGCTGTCGTCGAACAACATCCTCTCGCCCGCGTCGGGCCGACCGCTGGCCATGCCCCGTCTGGACATGGTCACCGGCCTGTACCACCTGACCCGGCTCAAGGAAGACGGACTCGGCCAGGGCCACGCGTACTCCTCGCCCGCCGAGGCGATCATGGCCTTCGACCGCAAGGTCCTCGGCCTGCAGTCGATGGTGAAGATTCGCATCAAGGACCGCACCCCCGGCCCAGGCATGGCCCCGGAGGACTGGACGCCGGGCAACCACTGGCTCGCCGAGACCACCCTCGGTCGGGTGCTGTTCAACGAGTTGCTTCCCGCGGACTACCCGTTCATGAACGAGCCGATGCCCAAGAAGCGTCAGGCCGCGATCGTGAACGACCTCGCCGAGCGGTACCCGATGGTCACCGTGGCGCGGACGCTGGACAAGCTCAAGGACGCGGGCTTCTACTGGGCCACGCGTTCCGGTGTCACCATCGCCATCTCCGACGTCATCGTGCCGCCCGCCAAGCAGGGCATCCTCGACGAGTACGAGAAGAAGGCCGACACGGTCGAGAAGCGCTACCAGCGCGGTCAGCTCTCGGCGACCGAGCGCAACAACGAGCTCGTCAAGGTGTGGACCAACGCGACCGAGGACGTCGCGAAGGCCATGGAGGCGAACTTCCCCGACGACAACCCGATCCCGACGATCGTGAAGTCCGGTGCCGCGGGCAACATGACCCAGATCCGTCAGCTCGCGGGTATGAACGGTCTGGTCACCAACCCGCGCGGTGAGTTCATTCCGCGCCCGATCAAGGCCAACTTCCGTGAAGGCCTGTCGGTGCTGGAGTACTTCATCGCCACGCACGGTGCCCGCAAGGGCCTCGCCGACACCGCGCTGCGTACCGCCGACTCGGGTTACCTGACCCGTCGTCTGGTGGACGTCTCGCAGGACGTCATCGTGCGCGAGGTCGACTGCGGCACCACCCGGGGCATCATGATGACCCTCGGTGAGCCGCTGGCCGACGGCAAGGTCCTGCGTGATCAGCACGTGGAGACCAGCGTCTACGCCCGGTGCGTGTCCGACGACGTCAAGGACCGCGACGGCAACACGCTGCTCAACCGGGCCGACGATCTCGGCGACCCGGCGATCGAGAAGCTGCTCGCCTCCGGTGTGTCCGAGGTCAAGGTGCGCTCCGTGCTCACCTGCGAGTCCGCGGTCGGCGTCTGCGCCACCTGCTACGGCCGCTCGATGGCGACGGGCCAGCTCGTCGACATCGGCGAGGCCGTCGGCATCGTCGCCGCGCAGTCCATCGGTGAGCCGGGCACGCAGCTGACCATGCGTACCTTCCAGCAGGGTGGCGTCGTCAACGACGACATCACCACTGGTCTGCCGCGTGTCCAGGAGCTCTTCGAGGCCCGTGTCCCCAAGGGCAAGGCGCCGATCGCCGACGTCGACGGCCGCGTCCGCATCGAGGACGGCGACCGCTTCTGGAAGATCACGCTGACCCCGGACGACGGCAGCGAAGAGATCATCTTCGAGAAGCTGTCCAAGCGTCAGCGGCTCGCGGTCACCCCGGACGGCCCCCTGGCCGACGGCGACCACGTGCTGGTCGGCCAGCAGCTGCTCGAAGGCACCCGCGACCCGCACGAGGTTCTGCGCGTCATGGGTCCCCGCGAGGCCCAGCTGCACCTGGTCGAAGAGGTCCAGAAGGTCTACCGCGCACAGGGCGTGTCGATCCACGACAAGCACATCGAGGTCATCGTCCGGCAGATGCTGCGCCGGGTCACGATCCTCGACAACGGTGCTGCCGAGTTCCTGCCGGGCGCGCTGATCGAGCGCGCCCAGTTCGAAACCGAAAACCGCCGCGTCGTGGCCGCCGGCGGCGAGCCCGCCTCCGGTCGCCCGGTGCTGATGGGCATCACCAAGGCGTCGCTGGCCACCGACTCGTGGCTCTCGGCGGCGTCCTTCCAGGAGACCACCCGAGTCCTGACCGACGCGGCCATCAACGGCCGCAGCGACAAGCTCATCGGCCTCAAGGAAAACGTGATCATCGGTAAGTTGATCCCGGCCGGTACCGGCATCAACAAGTACCGCAACATCCAGGTCCAGCCGACCGAAGAGGCCAGGGTCGCCGCATACGCGATCCCGTCCTACGACGACGGCTACTACACGCCGGACGTATTCGGCGCGGGCACGGGTGCCGCGGTACCACTGGACGACTACGACTTCGGCCGCGACTTCCGCTAAGCCAGAAGCAGACAGACGGGTTCCGGAGGCATTCGCCTCCGGGGCCCGTCTGTTTCTTGCCGAGTCTCTACTCGGCGGAGTTGACCTGGTCCTGGGTTGCGCCTGTTTCTGCCTGCCGAGTGCAACTCCCGGAATCATCAACGAAGTGCATCGCATCAAGATTGCTGTCACGAACGGCACGTAAGCGGTTTAGTCCGTCGTATCATCGGCGATCCACCGCACTGACTCCGGCAGCGCCGCGGTCTCCCGGAACTCGTCAAGTACATCCGCCAAAACCGTGAGCGACAGGCCACTTCCGGCGGGATACTCCACATTATTGGTGCCGTGCGTCACTGGCGAAGCCGGATCTCCCACCGGCCACATCCTCACCACATCGGAATACCCGTCGGCCGGACCCAAGTACCCGACATAGCCGATATCGCCACGAACCGCGACGAACAGGGCGTGGTCCGGCGCGGGCTCATCTTCCAGCGGATCAACCTGCATGGGGCGACCCAAATGGATCAAGTAGGCATCGTCCGCCGCGGGATCACCGAGTTGAGCGATCAAGGCATCCAGTCCAGTCCGATTCGCGGCCCGAACCTCGTGCTCCGCACCTGAACTACCCTCGGTGTATGAACGGACACTGCCGCTCAGCACTTTGGTCATCACAGCCTTCGCCTTCCATCTGCTGAATACTCCCACTTCTGGCCATCCGGGCTGACCACAATCAGTGCTGCTCCCATGGGAAGCAATGCTGCGATTACTTTCGGCAAACGTCGATGGCATTGATTGAGCAAGACTGGAGGATCCGTTCCGCACGGCGCACGATCGAGGGCTATGTTCTCGCGAACGAGGCCCTGATCTCGCATTCGAACAACGAACTGCATCTCGACATGGGACGCGAGGCTCAGCCCAAGTCCACGCCCACCGATCTCGGTCAGGGCGTCCGCTGTCGAGACATACCAGTCCGTCTTGCTGCCGCTGGTGACTGCTTCCACGGTTCCGTCACGGCGTATCCATGCTCCCCGTGTGTGAGCACCAGGAACCGCTGGCCCCACCTTCTCGTGCACAGCGCGAATGGCGGCATCCAGCCTTTCCGAATCCGTCGCCGCTACTCGGGAAGCGGCTATAGGCGAGTGTGCAGACTTGACTGGCTTGTTGCTCGTTGGCTGGTCGGTACTCTCCGGACCATCTCTTCAGGTGCCCCCTCGTTGCACTTGGGATGCGGCTTGGTGAAATTTGTCACGGAGTCGGGCAAGATTGGCCAGTGCGTGCCGAATATGCTCTTGGGCCGCCCTTGCTTCGTGGGCGAGTTGTTCGCCGATAGCTCTGCCTGCCTGAGAGCAGTATTGGGCGGTGGATGTCAGAGCGCTATCCGCTTGAGCTACGAAATCGACCAGTACGGACTCCGCTGCCGCGGTGAAGGCTGCGGCAGCGGAGTCAATATGTCCCGTCATATCTGACCTCCTGATCGCCGACTGTGGCGACTTTATTGGCTGGAGGCTTAGTTCGGATATGCGCCTGAGATCGCTCGATTGGGCGAACATATCGGCGTGCTCGCGACAGTAAGTTACTTCATCAGCCGATCGGCTTTGATCGCGGCGATCAAGTGGTGAGTGGTGCTGACGAGATCCGGCCCGCCGTGGATTTTTGAGTCGCGGATGGCGCCGAGGTCGGAGCGGATTTCGACG
>JALZNB010000505.1 GCA_030857905.1 Actinomycetota bacterium | reverse complement strand
TGGCTGTGGCGTGCGGGTCGGCCGGGGAGTAGACCCGGCCGCCCACCAACAGTGTTTTCTGAGTGCTCACGGTGAGGCAGTCTGCCGCTCTCGTGCCTCGAACAGCGCCCGCACCCCGGGCTCGGCGCGCAGCAGGTTCAACGCGAAGTCGGCGTGTCCGGGGACGTAGCCGTTGCCGACGAGCATCCGCACGTCGGCGGCGAGCCCTTCGGCGCCGAGGGCGGCGGCGGCGAACGAGGTGGCCATCGAGAAGAAGATGACGGTGCCGCCGGCGGCGGTGGCGAGGATGGCGCCGTGCTCACAGCCGGGCACGTCGACGCACACCACGGTCACGTCGACCGGTGTGCCCACGGCCTCCGCGACGGCGACCGGGTCGCGGGCGTCGGCGACGACGATCTCGTCGGCCAGTGCCGCCCCGCGCACGGCGTCGGCCTCGGCTTCGAACGGCACGAGAGCCACCACCCTGGTGGCGCCCGCGCGGCGAGCGGCGGCCAGGGACAACGACCCGGACTTGCCGCCACCGCCGAGTACGCACACCGACGCGCCGGGTCCGGCCTCGCGCACGACCCGGTCGGTCAGCGCGGGTGCGCCACACACGTCGAGAACGGACAGGGCCAGCGCGTCGGGCATGTCGTCGGGCAGCACCGCGGCGATGGAGCGGCCGAACAGCACCGCGGTCCCCCGGCACGGCACCTGCTCGGTCTCGCCGTCCCAGTCGACCAGGCCGTCGGTGATGCGCAGCGGGGTCAGCGTGAGCGAGACGAGGGTGGCCACGCGGTCGCCGACCTTGAGGCCCAGCGGCGACTCGGGACCGACGGCGGCGACGGTGCCCAGCAGCATCCCGCCGGAGCCGGTGACCGGGTTCTGCATCTTGCCGCGTTCCTCGACGATCCCGAGCACGGCCGCGCGGACCGCGGCGCCGTCGCCGTGGGTCTCGCGGAGCTGACGGAACGACGCGGCGTCGAGATTGAGCCGCTCGACGTCGATGACCACTTCGTCGGCGCCCGCGATCGGGTCGGCGTCCAGGCGGATCGCCTGCTGGGGCAGCACTCCCACCGGGTCGAGCACGCGGTGCAGCCCGTACGGCGAACTGATCGACACTCCCACACCTACCTCCGAAGAATTTACGGCAGCCTAGCGTTATGGCAGCATATCTTTACGCCAACCTATCGGCTAGGAGTGCATATGACTGCCCTGCGTGAGGCGACCTCGACGTCGACCGCTGTTTCCGAGGCTGTCGCCCAGTCCGGGCAGCAGCCCTACGAGTACGTTCGACGGGAGCTGGTCGAGCCGGATTGGCGGCGTTTCCCCGGCTGGGCGACCGTCACCGACGCGCAGTGGCGTGACGCACAGTGGCAGCGGGTGAACTGCGTCAAGAACCCCGCACAGCTACGCAAGGTCGTCGGCGATCTGCTCTCGGAGTCGTTCTACGAGGACCTGGCCGCCGACCAGCAGCAGATGGCGACGATGTCGATGCTGTTGCCGCCGCAGATGCTCAACACCATGGCGCCGACCGCGCGCACCTCGCCCTCGGAGTTCACCGAGGCGTTCTTCGCCGACCCGATCCGCAACTACATGCTGCCGGTGCGCTCGGACCGCGACGCGGTCTGGCCCAGCCACCCGCACTCGACGCGCGACTCGCTGCACGAAGCGGAGATGTGGGTGGTGGAGGGGCTGACCCACCGCTACCCCACGAAGGTTCTCGCCGAGTTGCTCTCCACCTGTCCCCAGTACTGCGGTCACTGCACGCGGATGGACCTGGTCGGCAACTCGACACCGCAGATCGACAAGCACCAGCTGGCGCTCAAGCCGGTCGACCGGCAGGACCAGATGATCGACTACCTCAAGCGCACGCCGGGCGTGCGCGATGTGGTGGTCTCCGGCGGCGATGTGGCGAACGTGCCGTGGAAGCAGCTCGAATCGTTCCTGATGCGGCTGCTGGACATCGAGACCGTGCGCGACATCCGCCTGGCGACCAAGGCGCTGGCGGGTCTGCCGCAGCACTGGTTGCAGCCCTCGGTGGTCGAGGGGCTGGAGCGTGTCGCGCGCACGGCGGGACGCCGCGGGGTGAACCTGGCGATCCACACCCACGTCAACCACGCGCAGTCGGTGACGCCGCTGGTGGCCGAGGCCGCCCGCACCGCGCTGGAGGTGGGCGTTCGCGACGTGCGCAACCAGGGTGTGCTGATGCGCGGGGTGAACGCGTCGCCGGAGCAACTGCTCGACCTGTGCTTCGCGCTCCAGGGCGAGGCGAACATCCTCCCGTACTACTTCTACATGTGCGACATGATCCCCAACGCCGAGCACTGGCGGCTCGCGGTGTGGGAGGCCCAGGAACTGCAGCACGCGATCATGGGCTACCTGCCGGGATACGCGACGCCGCGCATCATCTGTGACGTGCCCTATGTCGGGAAGCGGTGGGTGCACCAGCTCGCCGACTACGACCGCGAGCGCGGAGTGTCGTATTGGACGAAGAACTACCGGGCGGGCACCGAACGGTTGGAGGCCGAGGAGGCGGAGGCGATCCTGACCCGCCGCTACCCCTACTACGACCCGATCGGCACGTTGCCGCAGACCGGCCAGCAGCTCTGGCACGACAACCCCGACTACGAGGCCTGAGCGGTTTCCGGGGCCTGCCGAACGCGGTTGCCACCACTGGTGACGGCGTTCGACACCGGCTTCGGGCGCGCGCGTCCGATCGGCCGACGACGAGTGTCGGGGGTCTGATCGGCGCCTTTCGTGACCGCCACCGATAGGTAAGACTCGCCCATCCAGGCCGCCATCGGCGGCGGCCGCAGACTTGGGAGTTCGGCGTGCTCAACCGCACCAGACGTGTGCTCACGGCCGGGTTGGTCGCGGCGGCGACCATTGGCCTCGCCGTGGGCGTCGCCCCGGGGCAGGCCGCACCGGTCGGCGCCAGCCAGACCACCGGCGACATCGCCGACCGGCTGAAGACGATTCCGGGGATGAAGATCCTGTCGGAATCGACGACCCCGCCCGCCGGGTACCGGTTCTTCATCCTCACCTACACCCAGCCGGTCGATCACAAGCAACCACGCGGTGCGACCTTCGAGCAGCGTTTCCAGTTGCTGCACAAGGACACCGCGCGCCCGATGATCCTGCACACCACCGGCTACAACATGCCCGCGAACGCGTTCCGCTCCGAGCCCACGCGTCTGGTCGACGGCAACCAGATCTCGGTGGAGCAGCGCTTCTTCAGCCCGTCGCGGCCCTCCCCCGCCGACTGGGACGACCTGACCATCTGGCAGGCCGCGACCGACCATCACCGCCTGGTCGAGGCGCTCACGCCGGTCTACGCGGCGAAGTGGATCTCCACCGGCGCCAGCAAGGGCGGCATGACCTCGGTCTACCACCGCCGCTTCTACCCGGGTGACGTCGACGGTGTCGTCGCCTACGTCGCCCCCAACGACCGGGAAAACCCGGCCGACCACGCATACGACCGGTTCTTCAAGACGGTCGGCACGGACGCGGCGTGCCGCACCCGGTTGGAGGACGTGCAGAAGGAAGCCCTCACGCGCCGCACCGCGATGGTGGCGAAGTACCAGGCCGCGGCCGACGCCGCCGGGTGGACGTTCACCGGGGTCCTCGGCTCGATCGACAAGGCCTACGAGCAGACGGTGCTCGACACGGCGTGGGCGTTCTGGCAGTACTCGGGCCAAGCCAGTTGCCCCACGGTGCCCGCCAAGACGGCCACGACCGACGAGCTGTACGCGTTCATCGACGGGGTGGCCGGATTCTCCTTCTACGCTGACCAGGGCATCACGCCCTGGTTGGCGTACTACTACCAGTCGGCGACCCAGCTGGGCTGGCCCATGCCGAAGTTCGACCACCTGCTCGGCCTGACCCGCTACCCGGGGCTCTACGCCTCGAACTCGAACCTGCCGCCGGAGCTGCGTTCACCGCACGACGCGCGCCCGATGCTGGATGTGGACCACTGGGTGCGCACCCAGTCCAGCGAGATGCTGTTCGTCTACGGCGGCAACGACCCGTGGGGTTCGGAGCCGTTCCAGCCCTCCCGCGACGATTCCCACCGCTACACCGCGCCCGGCGCCAACCACGGCGCGAACATCGGCCTTCTCACTCCGGCCGACGCCGCGGCCGCGACGGCCACGGTGCGGCGTTGGGCGGATGTGGACGCGCCCTCGATCGATGGTGAGGTGACGGTGCAGGGTGTGACCGAGCTTGACCTGGCCGAGCCGCGTATGGAGCGCAGGCCGATGTAATCGGGATTCGCACTGACCGATGCCCGGCACGTTCAGCGCGCCGGGCATCGGTGTTTTCCGGATCGGCACCCGATCGCGGTCACGCAGGTAGCGTGCCGTGCCATGCAGCTCCCCTGGAGAGTCGCGCCGCGCGCGGCGTTATCCAGTCCGTTGACCGTGCTGGTGGCGTTCGTGGCGGCGTTGTTGCTCAGTTTCGTGGGCGCGGCCGCGGTGGTGCACGCCGATTCGGCGGGTAGCGCGGCGGTGGCGTACCAGGCTGGGCGGCTCTGTCCGCAGACCGTGCCGCCGGTGGTGGGCAGCGGTCGGGTCTCGGTCGCCGACGCCCGTCAGGTGCTGGCCGTGTCGCGGGAGAGCGGCGCGCGGCACGGGTTCGATTCGATGATCTCCGCGGTCTATTCACCGGTGCGCCAGTACGACTTCAACGGGCCGCATCCGTGGTCGCAGTTCGGTTACCGCGACGGCGCGATGGACAATCTGCGCGTGATCGAGGGCGGCGGCCGGGATGGGCTGTGGGTGCCCAAGAGCATCGCCGACGACGGCGAGATCCGGTTGGGTGAGCGCGGCCTCGACGGCACGCTGCCGCCGGTGACCGCGATCTACGCCGACCTCGGCGACCCGTTGCCGGAGTACTGGTGCTCGGAGCGGCAGCGGATCCTCCCCAATCCGCTCGGCGTCGAGGGCGGTACCGCCGCGGTCATCTGGTTCCCCGACCTGGCCTCGTTCAGCGACGCGATGGGCCCGGTCAGCGGTGACGCCGCCGCCATGTCGGTGCGGTTCCCCGTGGACCGCCTTCCGGCCACCATCGATGAGGCGGAAGGGTTGGTGACCCGCGGCAAGGCCGCGGTCGCCGACATCGGCGTCGACCTCAAGCGGCGTGGTCTGGACCGTGCCGTCAGCACCGCCACCTATTTCGCGAAGCCGGTCGAGGTCGCGCGCACCGTCGAGGACACTGTGCGCGGCGCGGTGCTGCCGCTGACGGTGATCAGCCTTCTTGTGGGTCTCGCGGGTGTGGCCGCTGTCGCGGTGCAGTGGTGTCAGCGCAGGCAGACGGAGTTGCGGTTGTTGTGGGCGCGCGGCGCGAGCCCGACCGCGCTGGGTTGGCGCGCGGTGTTGGAGTTGGCGGCGCCGCTGATCGTCGGCGGCGTCGTCGGGTTGCTCGCGGCCCGGTTGACGTTGCCCTGGTACGCGCCGTCACGTGATCTGACCGAGGGGACCGTCGGTCTCGCGGTGCTGGTCGTGGCGGGTGTGCTGCTCGCGGCGCTGGCGGTGACCTGGGGCGTCGCGGCAC
>JALZNB010000089.1 GCA_030857905.1 Actinomycetota bacterium | reverse complement strand
CGGCCGGGGTGAACGCGGGGAGGTCGGCGACGCGTGCCGTGGCGTCGGCGGCCATGGCACGCAGCACGCGGGTGAACCCGTCGGCGAGCAACGCGACGGTCGCCTCGTCGAACAGGTCGGTGGCGTACTCGAACCAGAGTCCGATGCCGTCCGCCCGCTCCACACAGGACACCATGAGGTCGAACTTGGTGGCGTCGAGCCGGGTCGACAGCGGGGTCATCGCGAGCCCCGCGAAATCGCCGCCGGTGCGCTGGGTGTTCTGCACGGTCAGCATGACCTGTGCCAGCGGGTGCCATGCCAGTGACCGCACCGGGTTGACGGCCTCGACGACGAGATCGAACGGCAGGTCCTGGTGGTCGTAGGCGGCGAGGTCGGTCCGCAGGACGCGGGCGAGCAGTTCGCCGACGGTCGGGTCGCCGGTCAGGTCGGTGCGCAACACCAGGGTGTTGACGAAGAACCCGACGAGGTCGTCGAGTGCGTCGTCGGTGCGGCCTGCGACCGCGGTGGCGATCGGGATGTCGTGGCCCGCCCCTGCGGCCGCGAGGGTGACGGCGAGACCGGCCTGCAGGATCATGTGCGGGGTGGCGCCGGTCCTGGTGGCCAGTTCCGTCAGCCCGAGGTGGGTCTCCGCGTCGACCATGCGGGCGAGGCCCGTGCCGCGGCGGCCCGCGGCGGCGGCGCGAGACCGGTCGAACGGCAGGTCGATGACCTGCGGCGCGCCGTCGAGCGCGGCCGTCCAGTAGGCGAGCTGCCGTGAACGCCGACTGTCCTCATCGGACTCGGCGCCGAGCAGGTCGTGGTGCCACAGCGTGTAGTCGGCGTACTGGAGCGGCAACGGTGTCCACTCCGGCGCAGCACCGGCGGTGCGGGCGAGGTAGGCGTCGGCCAGGTCGCGCAGCATCGGGGCGGTGGACGCGCCGTCGGTGGCGATGTGGTGCATCAGCATCACGAGCACGTGCTCGTCCGGTCCGACGCGGAGGACCTGGGTGCGCAACGGCAGGTCGGTGGTGAGGTCGAAGGTCTGGTTGGCGATCTCGGCCAGGACCGCGGCGACGGCGTCCTCGGCGCAGTCGGCCACCACGAACTCGGGGCAGCTGTCGGTGACCAACTGGTGCGGTTCGCCGTCGATGGCGGGATAGATCGTGCGGAGGATCTCGTGCCTGCCGACGAGGTCGGCGAGCGCGGCGGCCAGGGCGGTGAGGTCGAGCGCGCCGGTGAGCCGCAGCGCCATCGGCACGTTGTAGGAGGAGTTCGGCCCCTCAAGGCGGTTGACGAACCAGAGGCCGCGCTGGGCGTAGGACAGCGGGACCAGCTCAGGTCGGTCGACGGGGGCGGGCGACGGCCGGACCGGGGTACCTGCCAGCTCACCGACCCGGACGTCGAGCCCGGCGACCGTGGGGGTGCGGAAGACGTCCCGGATGGTGATCTCCACCCCCAGCGTGGTGCGGACGCGGCTGGTCAGCTTGGCGGCGAGCAGGGAGTGGCCGCCGAGGTCGAAGAACCCGTCGTCCACGGTGGGGGTGGCCACGCCAAGCACCTCGGCGAACAGTCCACACAGGATTTCCTGGCGGGGGGTGCGTGGCGCGCGGCCTTCCGCAGTCGCGGCGAACTCCGGTGCAGGCAGAGCTTTACGGTCGAGCTTGCCATTAGCGGTGAACGGCAAACGATCCAGCGACACGATCGCCGACGGCACCATGTGCTCCGGTGCGCGCTCCGCCATCCACGCCCGCAGCTCGCGCCTGTCGACACCGTCGGCGACGATGTAGGCGACCAGGGTCGACTCCCATACGACGACCGCGGCGTGTGCCACCGACTCGTGCTGTTGCAGCAACGCGGCGACCTCACCTGGCTCAACCCGGAAACCGCGGATCTTCACCTGATCGTCAACCCGGCCCGCGAACTCCAACACACCCTTGGCCGTCCACCGAGCGAGGTCACCCGTGCGGTACATCCGCTCCCCCGGCGCGCCGAACGGGTCCGCCAGGAACCGTTCCATGGTGAGGTCCGGGCGACCCGCATAGCCTTGTGCCAGACCGATTCCGGCCAGGTACACCTCGCCGACGACCCCGATCGGCGCGGGACGCAGCCTGCTGTCGAGCACGTAAGCCCGCTTGTTGGCGACCGGACGGCCGATCGGCACGACGCCAGCGGACGTGATCTCGTGCGTGGTGGTGAAGCCCATCGACTCGGCGGGCCCGTACCCGTTCAACACCCGCAAGTCGGGATAGGCGGCGGTGATCCGGTCGACGTGTGCCGCCGACGCGGCCTCACCGCCGGTGAACGCGATGCGCACACCGGCGAACGCGTCCGGGTGCTCGTCGACAAGGAAGTTGAACAAACTCGACGACAATTGCAGCATGGTGATGCCATGCTCGGCGACCATCCTGGTGATCACCGCAGGCTCCGGCCGCTGACCGGGCTGCAGGACAACGGTGCCACCGAACCCGAGCGCGCCCCAGAACTCCAGGGAAAACGCGTCCCACGACACTGGAGAACACTGCAGAAACACCTCACCAGGACCAAAATCCGCGTAGGACTGGCCGAGCAGCGTGCCCACCAGCGCACGATGTGACGACATGACACCCTTCGGCCGTCCGGTCGAACCGGACGTGAACATCACACACGCCACATCATCCGGCGCGGCATCGCGGTCAGGCGCGGTGGCCGGGCGCGCCGCGATCTCCTCGGCCTGCGCGTCCACCAGCACCAACTGCACCCCGGACACCCGCTGTGCGTGCGCGACCTCGGTGATCACCAGTGGCAGGCCGCCGTCGGCGATCGCGACGGCCAGTCGCTCGTCCGGGAAGTCGGGGTCCAGCAGGACGTACCCGGCGCCCGTCCGCACCGCGGCCAGCACCGCGACCACGAAGTCGACCCCACGTGCCAGCAGCACGCCGACCAGGTCGCCTGGCTCGACACCGGCGCCGACCAGGTGGTGCGCCAACCGGTTCACCCGCACCGACAGCTCCACATAGGACAGTTGGACCTCTCCGCACACCAACGCGATCGCGTCGGGCGCCGACGCCGCCGCACGGGTGAACAGTTCGGCGAGCGACACGTCGTCGACGGACACGGCGGTGTCGTTCCACTGCCGCACCAGCAGATCCCGCTCGGTCGCCGAGACCAACTCGACGGCGCCGATAGGCCGGTTCGGGTCGGCCGCCACCTGCTCGGCCACCCACGCCAGGGTCCGTGCCATCCGCTCCGCGGTGGCGCGGTCGAACAGGTCGGTCGCGAACTCCAGCCCACCGTGGAGCCCGGCCGGGCCGTGGTCGTCGTACGACTCCCGCACGGCCAGGGTCAGGTCGAACTTGGCGGTGCCGGCGCGGAACGACTCGGTCTCGGCGGTCAGACCCGCGAACGTGCCCGCCGCGGCGTCCTCGGTGTTCTGCAGCACCAGCATCACCTGGAACAGTGGGTGCCACGCGAGCGACCGCGCCGGGTTGAGCGCCTCGACCAGGTGGTCGAACGGCACGTCCTGGTGGTCGAACGCGGCGAGGTCGGCGTCGCGGACCCGTGCGACGAGGTCGCGGAACGATGGGTCGCCCTCGGTGTCGGTGCGCAGCACCAGGGTGTTGACGAAGAACCCGACCAGGTCGTCGAGCGCCTCGTCGGAGCGGCCCGCGACCACGGTGCCGATCGGCACGTCGGTGCCCGCGCCCCAGCGCGACAGCACGGTCGCCATCGCCGCCTGCAGCACCATGAACAGGGTGGCGCCGGACTCGGTGGCGATGCCCGCGAGACGCCGGTGGGTGTCCGCGTCGATCGCGAACGGGACGAGGTCACCCCGGTTGCTCGCGACGGCGGGCCGGGGCCGGTCTGTCGGCAGGTCGATCACCTCGGGCGCACCGGACAGGGCGGCCCGCCAGTGTGTGACCTGCGTGCCGAGCACACTGTCCACCTCGGACCCACTACCAAGCAAGTCCTGCTGCCACAGTGTGTAGTCCGCGTACTGCACGCGCAGCGGCGTCCACCTCGGCGACTCACCCGCGCTCCGCGACCGGTAGGCCGTGGCCAGGTCGCGGAACAGCGGACCGCTGGACGCGCCGTCGGTCGCGATGTGGTGCAGCAACACCACGAGCACGTGCTCGTCCGGCCCGGCCTCGATCACGGTAAGGCGCAGCGGCACCTCGGTGGCGAGGTCGAAGGTGTGACCGACGGCGGTGTCCACCGCGGCGGGCACCTCGGCGGCGGCCACACGCAGGACGGTGACCGGCGCGGCGGTGCCGGGCGAGAGCACGAGCTGGCGGGGCTCGCCGCCGTCGGCCGCCGGGAAGACGGTACGCAGCCCCTCGTGCCGGTCCATCACATCGGTGGCGGCCTCGGCCAGGGCGTCGGTGTCGAGCGACCCGGTGAGGCGCAACACGAGCGGCACGTTGTAGATGTTGCTGGTCTCCTGTGCCTGAGCCAGGAACCATAGGCGGCGCTGCGCGGGCGAGAGCGGCACGGTGTCCGGGCGGGCGGTGGGCCGGACGGCTGGGCGGACCGGGGTGCCCGCCAGATCGTCGATGCGGGCGGCGAGTCCGGCGACGGTCGGGGTCCGGAAGACATCCCGCAGCGTCACCTCGACACCGAGCGCGGTACGCATGCGGCTGATCAGCCGGGCGGCGAGCAGCGAGTGGCCGCCGAGGTCGAAGAACCCGTCGTCGACCGACAGGGACGGCACGCCGAGCACCTCGGCGAACAGTCCACAGAGGATCTCCTCGCGCACCGTCCTGGGCTCGCGACCCGCCGCGGTGGTGACGAACGCGGGCGCGGGCAACGCGGGCCGGTCCAGCTTGCCGTTCGCGGTGATCGGGATGCGGTCGAGCACCTGGACCGCGGCAGGCACCAAGTGGTCCGGCAGTTGCGTGCGCAGCCAGTCCCGGAGCGTCACACCATCCACAGTGGACCGCACGACCGCGTAGGCGACCAGCCGGGCAGGCTCGCCGTCCGGCTGCCACACGGTCGCCGCGGCCTGCGCGACACCCTCGTGCCGGGCGAGCACGGCCGCGACCTCGTCCGGCTCCACACGGAAACCGCGGATCTTCACCTGGTCGTCCGCCCGGCCCACGAACTCCAACACCCCCTCCGCCGTCCAGCGGGCGAGGTCACCGGTGCGGTACATCCGCTCCCCCGGCGCGTTGAACGGGTCCGCGATGAACCGTTCGACCGTCAGGTCCGGCTGGCCCGCGTAACCGTGGGCGAGGCCGACGCCGCCGAGGTACACCTCGCCGATCACGCCGACGGGCGCAGGGTGCAGGCCACCGTCGAGCACGTAGGCCCGCTTGTTGAGCACCGGCCGCCCGATCGGCACCGCACCATCCACATCGGACACGACCTCGTGGGTGGTGGTGAAGCCCATCGACTCCGCGGGACCGTACCCGTTGACGACCCGCAGACCCGGGTACCTGGCGAGGATCCTGGCGACGTGGGTGGCCGAGGCGGCCTCGCCGCCGGTGAACGCCAGCCGCACGCCGTCGAACGCCTCGGGGTGCTCGTCGACGAGGAAGTTGAACAGGCTCGACGACAGCTGGAGCATCGTCACGCCGTGCTCGCCGACCAACCGCGCGATCACCGCGGGCTCGGGACGTTGACCCGGTTGCAGCACCACGGTGCCGCCGAACCCGAGGCCACCCCAGAACTCGAGCGAGAACGCGTCCCACGAGACCGGGGAGCACTGCAGGAAGACCTCGTCCGGACCGAAGTCGGCGTACCCCTGCCCCAGCAGGGTGCCCACGACCGCGCGGTGCGAGGCCATGACGCCCTTGGGCCTGCCGGTCGAGCCGGAGGTGAACATCACGCAGGCGATGTCGTTCGGCGACGACCATACCGCCAGATCCGTGGCCGACTGTGCGGCGACGAGCGGAGCGTCGGTGTCGAGCTCGACCGCCAGCGCGCCCCCGGTCAGCCGAGGCGACAGCGCGGCGACGGTGACCGCGACGCGGCACCCGGTGTCCTTGACGACCTGGCCTAGGCGCTGATCTGGGAAGTCCGGGTCGAGGACCGTGTACCCGGCGCCCGCCCGCACGACCGCGAGCAGTGTGACGGCCAGGTCGATCCCGCGTTCGAGCAGGACCGCGACCACGTCGCCACGGCCGACACCCGCGCGAACCAGGTGGCGTGCCAACCGGTTCGCTCGCTCGCCAAGCTCCCGGTAGGACAGTGCGACGTCGCCGGACACCACCGCGGTCCGGTCCGCGTGTTCGGTCACCGCGCCCGCGACCAGACCCGCGAGCGACACGTCGGCGACCGGTACCCGGGCGCCGCCCCACTCGTGCACGACGAGGTCCCGCTCGGCGGCGGACAGCACGTCCAGTGCGGCGATCGGCCTGCGGGGGTCGCCGAGCGCCTCGTCTACGAGCCGCACCAGGGTCGCCGCCATCCGCTCCGCGGTGGACCGGTCGAACAGGTCGGTGGCGAACTCGAGAAGTCCCTCGATCCCCGCGAGCGCACCGGTGTCGTCGTGGGTCTCGCGGACGGCCAAGGTGAGGTCGAACTTGGCGGTGCCGGTGCTCGTCTCCTGCCCGGCCACGGTAAGGCCGGGCAGTGCGAGCGAGGCCGCCTCGGTGTTCTGCAGCAGCAGCAGCACCTGGAACAGCGGGTGGGCGGCAGCCAGCCGCGCCGGGTTCACCGCCTCGACCACCAGATCGAACGGCAGGTCCTGGTGGGAGTACGCGGCGAGGTCGGTCTCGCGAACCCTCGCGACCAGCTCGGCGAACGTGGGGTTCCCGGTCAGGTCGGTGCGCAGCACCAGCGTGTTGACGAAGAACCCGACGAGGTCGTCGAGCGCGGCGTCGGTCCGCCCGGCGACGACCGTGCCGACGGGGATGTCGGTGCCCGCGCCCCAGCGGTTCAACAAGATCCCGAACGCCGCCTGCATGACCATGAACAAGGTGGCGCCGGACTCGGTTGCGAGGCGGGTCAGCCGCGCGTGGGTGTCGGCGTCGAGAGTGAAGGCGACCGTGTCGCCGCGGTGGGTCGGGGTGTCGGGCCGGGCGCGGTCGGTGGGCAGCGTCAGCACCTCGGGCGCGCCGTCGAGCGTGGTCCTCCAGTAGTCGGCCTGCTTGGATACCAGACTGTCCTCATCGGACTCATCACCGAGCAGGTGACGTTGCCAGATGGCGTAGTCGGCGTACTGCACCGGCAGCTCGGGCCAGGTGACGGGGGAGCTTGCGGCCCGTGCCGTGTAGGCGGCGGTGAGGTCGCGCAGCAGGGGCGCCATGGATGCGCCGTCGGTCGCGATGTGGTGCAGCGACAATACAAGCACGTGCTCGTCGGGGCGTACCGCGAGCAGCCACGCCCGCAGCGGGAGGTCCGACGCGAGGTCGAAGGTCTGGCCGACCAGACCAGCGACTGTCTCGTCGACGTCGGCGGCCAGGCACGGCAGGACCGTGAGGCTCGGCCGCGCGTCGAGCACCTGCTGCGCCGGTTCCCCGTCCACCGATGGGAAAACCGTGCGCAACACCTCGTGCCGGGCCACCACGTCACCGATGCCCGCCGCCAGTGCCGCCGCGTCCAGCGCGCCGGTCAGCCGCAGCACCACCGGCACGTTGTAGGCGGACTGGGGGCCGTCGAGCCGGTTCATCAGCCACAACCGCTGCTGCGCGAACGACAGCGGCACGCGATCCGGCCGCGGCTGCGGCACGAGCGCGGCACGCACCTCGGCGCCGGTCAGCTCGCCGATCCGCGCGTCCAGCCCGGCGACGGTCGGTGCGGCGAACAGGTCGCGCACCCCGACCTCGACGTCCAGTGCCGTACGGATGCGGCCGACGAGCCGCACCGCCAGCAGCGAGTGCCCGCCGATCTTGAAGAAGTTGTCGCGCACGTCGACGTCGGCGCGACCGAGTACGTCGGAGAACAGTCCGCGCAGGATCTCCATCCTCGGCGTCATGGCGATGGTGGTCGCGACGGGCGTGTCGGCCATCAGCGCGGCGGATCCCGCCCGCATCGCGGCGCGGTCGGTGACGAGCCGCCGGTACTCCTGCGCGCTGACCACGTCCGCCTCCGTGACCCGGATGTCCGGGCGGGCGACCATCGCGGTCAGGGTCCGCACGAGGACATCGGCCATGGTGGCGACGGTTTGCTCGTCGAACAGGTCGGTGGCGTACTCGAACCGCAGCTCGATCCCGTCAGGGTGCTCATCGCAGGACAGCATCAGGTCGAACTTCGTGTACTCCAGGCGCGCGGGCAGCACGGTCACGGCGAGGCCGGGCAGGTCCAGCTCGGCCCTGCGGGTGTTCTGCAGGGTCAGCATGACCTGCGCGAGCGGGTGCCACGCCGTCGAGCGCGTCGGGTTGACCGCCTCGACGACCAGGTCGAACGGCAGCTCCTGGTGTTCGAACGCGGCCAGCCCTGCGTCCCGCACACGGGCGAGCAGGTCGGTGAACGTCGGGTCGCCGGTCAGATCCGTGCGCATCACGAGCGTGTTGACGAAGAACCCGACCAGGTCGTCGAGCGCCTCGTCGGAGCGGCCAGCGACGGCGGTGGCGATCGGCACGTCGGTGCCCGCGCCGAGACGGCTGAAGGTGGCGGCGAGACCCGTCTGCAGCGCGAGGTACAGCGTGGCGCCGTTGGCGCGGGCCAGGTCGAGCAGCCCGGCGCGCACGTCGGCGGGCACCTGGGTGGTGAACACGGCGGCCCGGTTGCTCGGCACCACCGGACGGACCCGATCCGCGGGCAGCGCGACCACCGGCGGCATCTCGTTCAGCTCGGCGCGCCACCACGCCGAGTCCGTGCTGAGTAGACTGTCCTCATCGGACGCCTCGCCGAGCACATCCCGCTGCCACAGCGTGTAGTCCGCGTACTGGATCTCCAACGGCCCCCAGTCGGGCGCCGATCCCGCGCACCGCGCGGAGTACGCCTCGGCGAGGTCACGCAGCAGCGGCGCCATCGAGGAGCCGTCAGTCGCGATGTGGTGCAGCAGCAACACCAACACGTTGTCCTCGGCGCTGACCCGCAGCAGCCATGCCCGCAGCGGCAGGTCCGCCGCGAGGTCGAAGGTCTGGTTGGCGAGCCCCGCCACCACACCCTCGACCTCGCTCGCGGCGCACGCCACCACCGACAGCTCGGGCCTGCCGTCGAGCACCTGCTGCACCGGTTCCCCGTCAACAGAGGGGAACACGGTCCGCAGCACCTCGTGCCGGTCCACCACGTCACCCACCGCGGCGCCCAGTGCCGCCACCTCCACCACACCCGCGAGCCGAACCACGACGGGCACGTTGTACGACGAGCTCGGCCCCTCCATCTGGTTGACGAACCACAACCGGCGCTGCGCGAACGACAGGGGAATCACGTGCTGCTCCTCAGGATGCGCAACGCGGACGCGTGCGGGTGGGATGTGTGGTGCTCAGGCCACTGACTCGGCGAGCAGTGACTCGATGTGGCCTGCGAGGTCGCGCAGCCGCGGGTTGCGGTAGACGGCCTTGACCGGCATGGCCACGCCAAGCTCGGCGCGGACCTTGGCGGCGAGCTTGATGGCCAGCAGCGAGTGACCACCGAGCTTGAAGAAGTTGTCCTCCGGCGAGATCGCGTCCCTGCGCAGCACGAACGACCAGACGTCGCCGATCAGCCGCTCGACCGGACCTGTCAACTCGCCACCGGCCGCCGGTGCCGCCACTGGCACGGCGGGCGCGGGCAGCGCCGCACGGTCGAGCTTCCCGTTGACGGTGCGCGGAAAGCTCGGCACCGCGACGAGGTGCGCGGGCACCATGTACGTGGGCAGCTGGGTGGCGACGTGCGCGCGCACACTGTCCATATCGGACCCGTCGGTGACGCGTACATAGCCGACCAGACCCGGCCCTGTCGGGAGGTCGTCGCGGTAGAGCACGGCGGACTCGGCGACATCGGGATGGGTGGTGAACGCGGACTCGATCTCGCCAAGCTCGATGCGGTACCCGTGGACCTTGACCTGACCGTCGCGGCGGCCGAGATAGTCGAGATGCCCGTCGGCGCAACGACGTGCGAGGTCACCCGTGCGGTACATGCGGGACCCGTCGGCGGCGAGGTGGTCGGCGACGAACCGCTCGGAGGTCAGCTCGGGGCGGTTGCGGTAGCCGCGGGCCACGCGGGAGCCGCCGAGGTAGATCTCGCCGACCTCACCGACACCAACCCCGTTCAGCTTGTCATCCAGAACGTACAGCGACAGTCCTGGTAGGACGGATCCGATGTGCGGGTGGTGGTCCGCGGTCAGCCAGCCCGCCGTGGCGTCCACCGTGGTCTCGGTCGGCCCGTAAAGGTTGACCGCGCGCACCACACCCTGGTCGACCAGGTCGGTGATCCGCCGCCACAGCGACGGGCTGATCTGCTCGCCGCCGATCAGCAGCGTCAGCGGCTCGTCGCCGCCGAGCCGGTCGGCGAGTGCCTCGCCGAGGTGTGCCACCAGCGGATCGGCCAGCGCGGGAGTGAGGTCGAGGTCAGTGAGCCGCAGGTCCCGGACCAGGTCGGCCACCAGCGCCGGGTCGGCTCGGGTGGTGTCGTCGAGCAGGACGACGGTGTCGCCCCGGCACAACCGCACCCACTGCTGCACGGACGCGTCGAACGACGCGGACGCGTTCCACCCGACCCGGGTGCCCGACCCACTCGCCACCCCGGCGGCTTCCAGGTTGGCGAGCAGCGTCGCGGCGGACCGCCTGCTGATCTCCACGCCCTTCGGCTGGCCGGTGGAACCGGAGGTGTAGATGACGTAGGCGAGGGTGCCGGGCCGCACCGGGACCGGCGCGAACTCCGCGGCCGGACCGGCGGTGAGGTCGCCGAACGAGAGGTGCGGCGCCACCGCGGTAACCGGTTCTCCTTCCTGGACAACGAGATCGGCGCGTGCGTCCTCGATGAGGTAGCGCCTGCGCTGCTCGGGCAGCGCCGGGTCGACCGGCAGGTACGCGCCGCCCGCGGTGAGCGTGGCGAGCATCGTGATCACCAGTTCGGCGCCGCGCGGGAGGCTGATCGCGACGACGCGTTCCGGCCCTACGCCGCGCTCGGCGAGACCGGCGGCGACCGTGGCGATCTCGGCGCGCAGCTCACCGAAGGTGAGCGTCCGCCCGCCTGCGACCAGCGCCTGCCGGTCGGCGGGCACCAGCGCGAGGCGCGCGAGGAGGTCATCGGGGTTAGACATCGGTCTCAGACCTCCCCGAACGCGGTCGCGGCGGGGGCGGCGGTCGGCGCGCAGTCGGCGAGGGCGATCGGGTCGCCCATCCCGACGACGATCTTGCGGTTGCCGACGAACGCCTCACGCCCGTGGGCGCACAGGATGTTGTCGACCAGCATGAGGTCGCCGTCCTGCCAGCTCTCGCGCATGGTGACCCGGTCGTAGACGGCGTTGAGCTCGTCGACCTCGTCCTTGGTGAGCGCGGTGCCGTCACCGACATAGGTGGCGAACGGCAGGCCGTCCTCACCGTAGTTCTCCACGAGGATGTCGCGGACGTCCGGGTCGAGGGTCCACTGGTGCCAGAACGCGACGTGATTGAACCAGGACCGCTCGCCGGTGACCGGGTGGGTGATGATCGCCGAGCGGCGCTGGCGGGTGCGCAGGGTGTCCTCGTCGAGCCACTCGTAGC
>JALZNB010000499.1 GCA_030857905.1 Actinomycetota bacterium | reverse complement strand
GATGGCGGTGGTATCTCGCGACACGCCCAACCGGTGTCACCAATTATTTGTCGGGCGCGTCCTAGTTCTTCTCGGACGAGATCGGCGCGGTCGGCGCATGTTGCCCGTTGCGTTCCGGCACGACTGGCGTGGCCGACGCCGCCGGCTCAGCAGGTCGAGGCGTCTCCTCCGGGCGCTCGGGCGACGGCGCGGGCGGCGTGGGCTTGCTCCGCATGGCCACCGCCGCACCCACTCCGGCCGCCACCAGGGCGATCAGCCACGGCCAGCGCTTGCGCCTGCGGTTGGCCGGGTCCTTCGCGGACTCCTTCGCCGCCAGCTTGGCCGCCTTGAACTGCTCACGCAGCTCGCCCCGGTACTGCTTTACCGCGGGCTTGATATCCTTCTTGAGCTGCTTGACCTGCGCCTTCACCGGCTTGGCCGCCTTGGCCGCCCGTTTGCCCGCCTTGCTGCCCCCGGCATCCTTGCGCGCCTGGGCGGCGGCCTTCGCCAAGTCCTTGCGGGTCTGCTCGGCGGTCTCGGCGAGCCGCTTGCGGGTGCGCCTGCCGGTCTCGACGACCTCCTGCCTGGCGACCTGCGCGGACTCCGAGAGCGCGCCCGCGACCTGCTGCGGGGCCATTCCCTTCGCCGCGAGCTTCTGCTCGGCCGCGTGCGCGGCCTCGGCACCAGCGTGTCCAGCGCGAACGGCACCCTGGCGTACCGCGCGCCAGCCGGTGCCGACGGCCTTGCCTACCGTCTCTCCGGCCGTGGTCATGGCTTCACCTCGTCTGTTGGGGTCTTGTCGTCTCGGTCATGGGGCTTGGGTGATCCCCTTGACCAACTACCCCAATCCTGCCCCTTCCAGACGGATTTCGCCGGAGATGGCACGATGTCACGGTGGCAGACAGCAACGCATCCCTCGTCGGGACGAAGGTGACCGCCACCTTGCACACCTCGCAGGGTGACATCCGGATCAACCTCTTCCCCGACTTCGCGCCCAAGACGGTCAGCAATTTCGTCGGGCTCGCCGAGGGCACGAAGGACTACTCCCAGAAGAACGCCCAGGGGTCGTCCTCTGGTCCGTTCTACGACGGCTCGATCTTCCATCGGGTGATCGAAGGCTTCATGCTCCAGGGCGGTGACCCCACCGGCACCGGCCGAGGCGGTCCCGGCTACGAGTTCGCCGACGAGTTCAACCCGGAACTCCAGTTCAACCGCCCCTACCTGTTGGCCATGGCCAACGCGGGGGCGAACACCAACGGGTCGCAGTTCTTCATCACCGTCGGCCCGACGACCTGGCTCAACTTCAAGCACTCCATCTTCGGTGAGGTCGCCGACCAGGAGTCGCGCACGGTGGTCGACACCATCGGGCACCTGGCGACCGGCCCCAACGACAAGCCGCTCGAGGATGTCGTGATCACCAAGGTCAGCATCGAGCGTTCCGAGGGCTGAGTGAGCATCCCGCACGACCAGCACGGCACGCAGGCGGGCTTGCCCGCCTGCGTGCGGCATCCAGACCGGCCGACCGGTCTGACCTGTACTCGGTGTGGCCTGCCTGCCTGCCCCGAGTGCCTTGTCGACGCCTCTGTCGGCTACCAGTGCGTCGACTGCGTTCGCCAGGGTCAGCGCACCACGCGTAGACCCACGACGGTCGCCGGTGCCGAGGTGGTGGAGAAGCCACTGCTGGTCCCGGTGCTGATCGCGGTCAACGCGGTGTTCTTCGTGATCACGGCCGTGCAGGCGCAGAGTCCGTTCGACAACGATCTCTCAAGCCTGTTCCGTGCGTTGAGCGCCTATACGCCGTCCATCGTCGATGGTCAGTTCTGGCGTCCGGTGACCAGCGCGTTCCTGCACTTCGGGCCGATTCACCTGCTGGTCAACATGGTCGCGTTGTGGTTCATGCGCGATCTCGAACTGATGCTCGGCAGGCTCCGCTACGCCTTGGTCTACGGGTTGTCGCTGCTTGGCGGCAGCGCGGCCAGTTTCGTCTTCGGTGACATCGGCGGGCAGGGCGCGGGCGCCTCTGGTGCGGTCTACGGCCTGCTCGGCGGCCTGATCGTGGCGGTGATCCGGCTCAAGCTCGACAAGCACGTGCTGATGACCGTCGTTGGCGTGCTCGCGGTCAACCTCGCGATCAGCATCACGATCGAGAACATCTCGCTGCTGGCCCACCTCGGTGGTCTTGTCGTCGGCGCGCTGCTGACTTTTGGGATGGTCTACGCGCCTGCCGACAAGCGGACGCTGTGGCAGTCGACGGCGGTGATTGTGGTCACGGTGGCCATACTCGGGCTGTTCGTAGTTCGTACGGTCGAGTTGGGCTCGGATGTCTTCTGCACCGATGCGACAGCTCTGGAGTGCTACGAGACGGCGACGCTGGGGACCTCAGGTACGTAGCCGGAGAAGGGCGTCGGCGACATCTTGTGGGTCGGCGCCCAGATCGAGGCGTCCGAGCAGCACCAGCGCGGGTGTCTCGGCGTGTTCAGCGTCGATCTCGATCGCCGAACTTTCCCGGCCGAGTCTGCGCGTGCGTACCAGGCGGACGTTGACCTCGCGCCAGTCCCATCGACGGGTACTGGTCAGGCCACGCACGGTGAGTCCGGTGTGATCCGCGGTCAGGCGAGGGCGCGCGAGACTGCCGAACAGCGACAACAGGGCCAGCGCCAGCGCGGCGATGCCCATGAGCAGTGAGCCGCGTACGTCGTCCATGAGCACCGCGCCCACGATCGCGAGAGCGGTGAGGCCCCAGCCGACGCCGACGACCTCACGCCGGGGTGCCCAGCTCGCGACAGGTGCGTCAGGCTGCACGGTTATCCACAGTGATCCTCCGCCATGATGTGCCACGGCCCCTTTCCCCATGGTTATCCACAGTAGTTATCCACACTGGGGATGAGTTACATCCATGTGGTTCAGTGACTGTCGGCTGAACGGCGGTACCTGACGAGGCAGGAGGACACGATCGGGCGACATCGCCACCGGGTCGTGGTTACCGCCACCGCATCGTCATCAACAGACCCGCGATCATGAGCGCGAAACCGATGGCGAAGTTCCAGTTGCCCAGGTCGTTCATAAAGCCGATCTTGTCGCCCGCGATGTAGTTGACGACGAGCCACGCGAGGCCGATCAACATGACGCCGAGCATCATGGCGACGTAAAGCGGGTGAGACGGTCCGGCCGGCTTCACCTTCACCGGCGTGCGGCGATCGGTTGGCGCGGTGTAGACAGCCTTCTTGCGGACCTTGGACTTGGGCATTCTGTCCTCGCCTGACTGATGAAGTTGCTGAGCGACGCGTGCGGTCGTACCGGCGTGGGCGCAACCCCCGCCAGGAGAACACGTTAACGTAACTGAGCGCTTCAACGAATCACCAGTCGCCAACGATTCTCCGCGCGAACGGGCGGCCACAGCCGTGGAAGGAGCCAGGGTGAGCACCCCCGACAGCCGTGGCCCGGTGCCCGAAGGCACTGTTGGCCCAGGTCAGAGGGTTTCGACTGGCGTCGAGCGCCCCGATCGGGCGCGTTCGGCCGTGCGCGGGATCGGTGAGGTGTTGATTACCCTCGGACTTGTCGTCCTGCTCTTCGTGGTCTACGAGCTTTACGTGACGAACCTGGTCTCGGCGGGCAAGCAGCGCGACGCCTCCAGTGCCCTCGACGAGCGTTGGCAGCGGCCGGTACCCGCCGAGGAACGCGGCGCGCACTTCGAGGGTTTCGCCGAGGGCGAGGGCTTCGCCAAGATGTACGTGCCCGCGCTCGGCCTCGACTACCGGTTCACCATCCTCGAAGGCACCACGGAGAAGACCCTGGAGATCGGCCCCGGCCACTACCCGGAGACGGGGTACCCGGGACTGCCGGGCAACTTCGCCGTCGCGGGGCACCGGGTCGGCAAGGGCGCCCCGTTCAACGACCTCGACCTGCTCGGCTCGTGTGACGCCATCGTGGTCGAGACCAAGGACCGCTGGTTCGTCTATCGGGTCCTGCCGATGGCGGAGGAGATCGCGGTGTGGGCCGACCGCAAGGCGGCGAACCCGCGTTGCGCGCGAGTCGACCCGCTCGGCGCGCCCTATGACCAGGTCGTCGGTCAGCGGATAGTGAGCCCGAGCCAGGGCGAGGTCATCGCGCCGGTCCCCGGGCTGCCGGGAGCCGAGAAGAGCGTCGGAGAACAGGTCGGGCTGATGACGCTCACCACGTGCCATCCCCGGTTCTCCGATCGCGAGCGGCTGATCGTGCACGCTGTACTGGCCACGGATTACCCGAAAGACCCCACTCGCCCGGATCTGCGACCGGCGGAACTGAAGGAGACCGACTGATGTACGGGTGGATCTGGCGGCATCTGCCTGGCCCCATCGCGGTCCGGGTGATCACCGCTTCGCTGTTGGCGGCAGGCGTGGTCGCGCTGTTGATGTTCGTGGTGTTCCCGTGGGCGGAACCACATCTGCCGTTCAACCAGGTCACCACCGAATAAGCGGCGCGAAACTGTCAAGGGCCCGTGGTGGACGAGCGGTAAGTTTGACGGCATGCGCGTCCTGGTCGTCGATAATTACGACAGCTTCGTCTACAACCTGGTCCACTACCTCGCCCAACTCGGCGCCGAGTGTGAGGTCTGGCGCAACGACGCCGACGAACTGTCCGGGCCGTCGTCGCTAGAAGGATTCGACGGGGTACTCGTTAGCCCTGGGCCGAGTACCCCCGAACGAGCGGGACGCAGCATCGACGTGGTCCGGTGGTGTGCCGACGCTTCGTTGCCACTGCTCGGCGTCTGTCTCGGCCACCAGGCGATCGGTGTGGCGTGGGGTGCGACCGTCGATCGGGCGCCGGAGCTGTTGCACGGGAAGACGAGCCTTGTCCATCATTCAGGTGGCGGGGTGCTCGCCGGGTTGCCCGATCCGTTCACGGCCACCCGGTACCACTCGTTGACTGTGGTCCCGTCGACCATCTCCGCCGAGTTCGAGGTCACCGGCCTGACCGACTCGGGGATCGTGATGGCCATGCGGCACCGAGAGTTGCCGATCGAAGGCGTGCAGTTCCATCCCGAGTCGGTGTTGACCGATGGGGGACACCGGATGCTGGCCAACTGGATGGGTCGCGGCGGGTTCCCGGTGGTGGAGACGACGGTTGACGAGTTGGAGCGGGAGATGCGCGCCTTGACCGCGGCCGTGTCCTCTTAACCGTAACGACAAGAAGGCGGCCCACCAGAGTGG
>JALZNB010000480.1 GCA_030857905.1 Actinomycetota bacterium | reverse complement strand
ACCTTGCCCATGGCCGCGTGACTGGCAAGCGGCTCGGCGAGCGCCATGTCACTCGTGTACGCCGACATCGACACCAACACCCGTGGCGTCCTGGCCATCGGCGTCCGCGAGGAGCACGCGATCTACCGCCTAGCGGTCGAGCGAATGCACCTTCGCGAGGAAGAGCACAACGACGGCAGCGAGTAGAACGAGCATCCCGATTGACCCGCCACCGGCTTCCGGTACGGAGACTGTAGGTATCCGGCAACCACAGAGCAGCGCAGTCGAGGGACTCGGCGGCTCCAACCAGAGGTCGAGTGCCTACGTTGTCCGGAAACGTCTGTCCGAAACTCGGCCGGTCCGGGTGTCCAATCACATGGTGATGCCTGGTGGCCAGGTTTCGGACACCCCCGGCCCGCCGGGCGCCGACCGTGGCCCGGGAACGATGGTTTCTGAGCCGACCTCCCGCGATCGCTGTCATGTCGTCCGGAACCCGATCCGCCTGCGAGAAGTTGATCAAGAACGTTCGGGGCGGCGGCGGGACTACGAGATCGTTGCCGTCACCGTCAGTTTCAGGGCTCTGCGAGGCTGGCCCGGAGCTGGGCCATCGCCCGGCTGAACGCGCCGGGGTCGTCGAGTGCGCGGGCGAGCACGATTGCGCCCTGGATGCCAGCGACAGCCTCCGCGGCGAGGCCCTCGGCTTGCCGCTTGTCGCGGCCCGATTTGGTCAGTGCGCCGGCGAGCGCCGCGACCCAACCTGAGAAGTAGTCCCGCACCTGGCGAGCAAAACGATCGCGCGTTTCGCCGAGCGCCAGCGCGCCGAAGAGGCAGATGCGTCTTCCCGAGTGAAAGTAGCGTTCGACTGCGTCGAACATGGCGGTAATCGCTTGTGTCGGCTCCTCGGCGTCGCGCAGTGGTGTGAACACGTTGGTGTCGAACCAGCTGCCGATATCGGCGAGCACGGCTGACGCCATTTCGTCCTTCCCACCGGGGAAGAAGTGATAGAGGCTGCCTTTCCCCAGTCCCGTCGCGTCGCTGATGAGCGACACGCTCGCGCCCGCATATCCGTGCTCGCGGAACGCTTCGGCCAGCGCGGGCAGCGCGTCGGCCCGTTCGGAGACCACCCTGGGCATCGCGTTTACAGTCCAAGAGCGGTCAGGCCGGGCTGGTCGTCTGGGCGCCTTCCAAGCGCCCAGTGGAACTTGCGCTCGGCCTCGCTGATCGGCGCGTCGTTGATGCTTGCGAGGCGACGGCGCATGAGCCCGTGCTCGTCGAACTCCCAATTCTCGTTGCCGTAGCTGCGGAACCAGCGGCCGCTGTCGTCATGCCATTCGTAGGCGAAGCGCACGGCGATGCGGTTCTCGCCGTGGGTCCAGACCTCCTTGGTGAGCCGGTAATCAAGTTCGCGTGCCCACTTGCGACGCAGGAACTCGACGATCTGCGCCCGACCGGAGAGGAACTCGACGCGGTTGCGCCATTGGCTGTCCTCGGTATACGCGAGCGCTACGCGCTCAGGATCGCGGGTGTTCCACGCGTCCTCAGCCATCCGTGCCTTCTGGGCGGCAGTATCGACGGTGAACGGTGGATGCGGTGGTCGGTCTGACATCGCGCACTCCCTTCCGTATCAGACGGTACAGAGTTTACCGAACGGTACATTACCGGTCGATGCACAGCACCACGCAGACCCGCGTCTCGCAAGCCGATGGTGTTCCGGGGCGCCGACCCGCCGACCGGAGTACCTGTCCGCCGATCGGTCGCCGTCGTCGTGCGATGGGGGGTCGGCGGCGCTGCTGGATTGCGCGTGCGGGAGTGCCTCGCCCGTTGTCTAGCAGGCGGGAGGTGCCCTCCCGCCTGCTGGCTTTGACCTTCGACGCGCGCGACCCGGGTCGACTGGCGGGCTTCTGGGCCGGTGTTTGGGCCGCGTGGTCGTTGACGACCTCTGCGGTGCGCTGCTGCCGGGGTCCGACACCCAGGTCGGCCTGCGGTTCGCCCCGAGCGGAGCTGAGAAGGTCGGTCCGAACCGGGTGCACCTCCACCTGACCAGCACCAGCC
>JALZNB010000474.1 GCA_030857905.1 Actinomycetota bacterium | reverse complement strand
CGCGAAGTAGTCACCGCCCATGCCGCCGTACTCCTCGGAGATCGGCAAACCGAACAAGCCCATGCGGGCCATCTTCGACACGATCTCGTAGGGGAACTCCTCGCGCTCGTAGAAGTCGCCGATGACGGGCGCGACCTCTTCCCGCGCGAACTCCTGCACGGTCTTGCGGAGCGCCTCGTGCTCCTCGTCCAATCTAAAGTCGATCATCGCTCGTCCTCCGCAGGGGTAACCACGGCCAGGGTCTGATTCAGTGCGACCTGTTGGCCTGCCTGAACGTCAAGCTCGGTCAGCACACCATCCACTGTGGCGGTGATGGTGTGCTCCATCTTCATCGCCTCGACCACGAGCAGCGGTTGTCCCGCCGTGACGTGATCACCGACCGCGACTTTGACCAACAGCACGATGCCGGGCATCGGGCTGGTCACCGGACCGCCCGCCGAACCGGCGGCGGTGCCACCCTCCAACAGCGAACGCTCGGCGACCGCCCAGGCACGACCATCGGCAGCGAGCCACAGGGTGTCGCCGTCGAGCGCCCTGGCGTAGCGCAGGTTGCGACCGCCATAGGTGACCCGTAATTCGTTGTCGTTCCGCGAAACGCTTGCCGTCACCGGCTCACCGTCGTCGACGACCACGGTCGCCCGCTCGGGCGACCCGGAAAGCTTCACGGTCACATCCCGGTCCCCGCAGGTCAGCCGCACCGGCACGACGGCTGCCCGACCCATCCGCCACCCGTTTGGCACATCCCATGGATCGATCACCTCACCACTGGGCTGCATGTGCAGCAACTCGTCAAGCGCGGCGGCGGCGAAGACCTCGTCCGGCACCTGCTCGGCGCGGGTCAACTCATCGAGCTTGCGCTCCACCAACTGTGTGTCGAGCCTGCCCGCGCGCACATCGGCGTCAGCCAACAAAGCCCGCAGGAAAGCGATATTCGTCGTCACACCCAGGACGGCGGTATCGGCCAGTGCTCCCGACAGCCGGGTCAGCGCTTCGTCGCGGTCGCTGCCCCACGTGATCACCTTGGCCAGCATGGGGTCGTAGTCCGACCCCACCACACTCCCAGGCAGCAGCCCGGAATCCAACCGCGCCCAGTCGTCGGCGGATTGCCCGAGAGCGAGTACCCGACCACCCGTCGGCAGAAATCCGATCGACGGGTCCTCGGCGTACACCCGCGCCTCAATGGCATGTCCGCGCAGCACCACGTCCGACTGCGCGATCGTCAACGGCTGCCCGGCGGCCACCCTGATCTGCAACTCGACCAGGTCGAGCCCGGTGACCTCTTCGGTGACAGGGTGCTCGACCTGCAGGCGAGTGTTCATCTCCATGAAGAAGAATTCGTCCGGCCGATCAGCGGACACGATGAACTCGACCGTGCCCGCGCCGGAGTAATCGACGGACTTCGCCGCGTTGACGGCGGCTGTGCCCATCCGCTCACGCGTGACCTCGTCGAGCAGCGGTGACGGCGCTTCCTCGATGATTTTCTGGTGCCTGCGCTGGAGACTGCATTCGCGTTCGCCCAGGTGGATCACGGCACCGTGATTGTCGGCCAGTACCTGGATCTCGATGTGCCGGGGACGCTGGACGAACCGCTCGATGAGCAACGTGTCATCACCGAACGAACCACGTGCCTCGCGACGCGCGGACTCGATCGCGGCCCGCAGACCACTTTCTTCCGTGACCAATCGCATCCCTTTGCCGCCACCCCCGGCCGAAGGCTTGAGCAGCACGGGAAACCCGACTTCGCCCGCCGCCGCCATCAGGTCGTCGTCGGACATGCCTGCCTCGGTCCGACCCGGCACAACGGGAACGCCCGCCGCCATCACCGTCTGCTTGGCCCGGATCTTGTCGCCCATCGCGTCGATGGCCGATGCCGGTGGACCGATGAAGACCAGCCCAGCGGCTTCACAGGCCCGGGCGAACTCGACGTTCTCGGCGAGAAAGCCGTAGCCGGGGTGCACCGCCTCGGCGCCGGTCTCTTTCGCGGCGGCGAGGATGCGTTCGATGGACAGGTAGCTCTCTCGCGCGGCGGCCGGTCCGATCCGAACGGCGACATCGGCTTCCCGCACGTGCCGGGCGTTCGCGTCGGCGTCGCTGTAGACGGCGATCGAGCGAATGCGCAGCCGCCGCAGGGTCTTGATGACGCGAACGGCGATCTCGCCTCGGTTGGCGATCAGAACACTGGTGAACATCGCACTCACATCCGGAAAACGCCGTAGCGGACAGGTTCCAGCGGCGCGTTGGCCGCGGCCGACAGCGCGAGACCGAGCACCTGGCGGGTGTCGGCCGGGTCGATCACACCGTCGTCCCACAGCCGTGCGGTCGAGTAGTAGGGGTTGCCCTGTTCCTCGTATTGCGAACGAATCGGGTCTTTGAAGGTGTCCTCGTCCTCCGCCGACCACTCGCCGCCGCGCGCCTCGATCTGGTCCCGCCGGACCGTGGCCAGCACGGACGCGGCCTGCTCCCCGCCCATGACCGAGATGCGCGCGTTGGGCCACATCCAGAGGAAACGCGGGGAATAGGACCGTCCGCACATCGAGTAGTTGCCCGCGCCGAAGGACCCACCGACCACGACCGTGAACTTGGGGACGCGGGCGCACGCGGTCGCGGTGACCATCTTCGCGCCGTGCTTGGCGATGCCGCCCGCTTCGTAATCGCGGCCGACCATGAAGCCGGTGATGTTCTGCAGGTAGAGCAGCGGGATGCTGCGCTGGTCGCAGAGTTCGATGAAATGCGCGCCCTTCATGGCGGACTCGCTGAACAGGACACCGTTGTTGGCGACGATCCCCACCGGGTGACCGTGGATGCGGGCGAACCCGGTGACCAGCGTCGAGCCGTACTCCTTCTTGAACTCCCGGAACCGGCTGCCGTCCACGATGCGGGCGATGACTTCCCGAACGTCATACGGCGTGCGGGAGTCGGTGGGCACCGCGCCGTAGAGGGTCGCCGGGTCGACCAGCGGCTCCTCGACCGGAGCGAGGTCCCATGGGCGGGCGGTGCGCGGCCCCAACGTGCTGATGATGGAGCGGACGATGCGCAGGGCGTGTGCGTCGTCGTCGGCGAGGTGGTCGGTGACCCCGGAGGTGCGGGAGTGCACATCGCCGCCACCGAGGTCCTCCGCGGTGACGACCTCGCCGGTCGCGGCCTTCACCAGCGGCGGACCGCCGAGGAAGATCGTGCCCTGGTCGCGCACGATCACGGCCTCGTCGCTCATCGCGGGAACGTAGGCGCCACCGGCGGTGCAGGAACCGAGGACGGCCGCGATCTGCGGGATACCTCGCGCGGACATGGTGGCCTGGTTGAAGAAGATCCGGCCGAAGTGGTCTCGATCGGGGAACACGTCGTCCTGCTTGGGCAGGAACGCACCGCCGGAGTCCACGAGGTACACACACGGCAAGTTGTTCTGCAGGGCGACTTCCTGCGCACGCAAGTGCTTCTTGACGGTCAGCGGGTAGTAGGTGCCACCTTTGACCGTGGCGTCGTTGGCGACGATGACGACCTCGCGGCCGGATACCCGACCGACCCCCGTGATGACACCGGCGGCCGGAGCGTCGTTGTCATAGATGTCGGTAGCGGCGAGCGGGGAAAGTTCGAGGAAGGGCGATCCCGGATCGACCAGGGAGTCGACCCGGTCACGCGGGAGCAGTTTGCCGCGTTCCACGTGGCGGGTACGGGCCTTCTCAGGGCCACCGAGCGCCGCTGTGGCGAGTCTGTCGCGCAGGTCGTCGACGAGCACGGTGTGCTCCTTGACGTTGCGCTGAAACGCCTCGCTGGCGGGTTCAGCGCCGCTGCGCAGGACGGGCGCGTCCATCTCGCTCCTTGGATTCGCTGTTAGTCACCGTTAACAACACCTTCGATGTTAGCGCTCGCTAACCCGAGCGTCCACCTGGCCCGTCACGGCACCGGGCCCTGTCCCCGGGCGAGCCCGTGGCGAGCGGCGACGATCATGTCGGCGAGCGTGCGGAGCGTGTCGTCGTCGGCGACGAGCGTGAGAGTGCCCGTCCGCACATCGAAGGTGAGTTGAGCACTCTCGCCGAGAACGGCCCACTTCGCAGTGCAGTTCGCGTCCAGCGCGACCCAGGTGTCGACCGTGATTCCGTTGTTCAGCATGGCAACCTCCGCGATCGCTACGTTCTGTCCCTTGGAATGTACAGTCGTGCGTTTGCGGAGCGCATCACTCAAAAGTGTAGAGCAAAGCGCAGCAAAGTAGAGATACCATTGGGGCATGGCAGCACCCACACGAGCAAAGCGTCGCCTCGGTCAGTTCCTGCTCGCGTGCCGCACGCAGGCGGCGATGACTTTGCACCAGGCGGCGGACGAGCTCCGGTCATCAGCGAGCACAGTGAGCCGATACGAGGCGGGCGAGGTCATGCCGGTCTGGTCCACGGTCAAGACCCTTCTGGACCACTACATGACCAACACCGCGGCCGATCAGGCCGAGGCGGTCCGACTGTGGGATGCCGCGCGCGCGGAGCCGTCGCCCGCACGGCTGCCGATGAGCACGCCCCGAGCCCTGCGCCGCCTGATCCACGCTGAGCGAGAGAGCGCGTTCGAACAGTGCATGGAAGTAGTGGTCGTGCCCGGCCTACTTCAGACCGAGAGCTATGCCCGCGCGATCAACGCCGACGCCGAGCGATACTTCAGCCCACCTACCCGGGTGGACGGCCTGGTGGCCTCCCGGCTGAACCGGCAGAGGCGACTTGCCGAACCCGACGCGCTGCGCCTGCACGCCGTGCTGGACGAGGTGGTGATCCGCCGCACCATCGGCGGCATCCAGACCATGCACGAACAGCTCGCCCACCTGGTGAACATCGCCGAACTGCCGAACATCACCGTTCAAGTGGTGCCCCTCACCGTCGGCGTCTACGGCACCATGTCCGGCGCCTGCACAATCGTCGGCGACCTGCCGCCACGCGGACCCACCGGCGTGTACCTCGAGTACCCCACAGGTGGCGCGTGGGTTGACAAGAAGGAAGACGTCAACCGCCTCACCGCGATGTTCGACAGCGTCTCGTCGTTGGCACTGTCCCCTTCAGACACCACCAATCTGATCCGTGAACAAATGACCGTATTGGAGCATCGTGACGACTACCAAGATCACCAGGTGGCGTAGGAGCAGTAGCTCAGGCAGTGGCAACAACTGCGTCGAGCTGGACCGGGGCATTCCGCACACCGCGGTTCGGGACAGCAAGGCTCCCCAGGCGGGCAGTCTTTCTCTGCGCGACAGCTCGTTCCGGTTGCTGCTCGCCACCATCGAGTCCTAGGACGAGGATGGAAACCATCAACGGCGACCATCGACCCCCACCACGTCTGATGGGAACAGGTGTTGTCGCGGCCACTGTGCCCGCGCGTCCCCGGCAAACGACGGACCGTCGCCGCAAAGACGAGCAGCGTCCCCAGACCTGTGCGGACGGTCGATCCCGCGCCCGCGTACCCAGAGCCCGGCGTGCAACAAGGTAGGAGCCTCGTCGTCGAGTACCCCGTCGAGCCCGCGAGGGTCCCGGGTAACGGATGCCATCGGGCCTGGGCGAGGCACCGCAGCACGACCAGGCCGAACTTGCAGAGGTCCGTCGCCTGACTGAGCGGCACCTTCGGGAGGATTCCACTCTGATGCGTTGAGCTGCGCGACAACGGCCGCCGCACCCCCGATCCACAGTCGCGGCACGACAGCATTCGCACCACTGTGGATGGCGCGGGCATCGATCAGACCATTGACGATGACTGGATCGGCCAGAGCAACATCGGCTACAGCCGAGTCGCCAACGGTATCAGCCATGGACCAGTCAGCCACGAGCACTCAGCTTGGGGGCCGTCGATTAGCCCTGTCGAGTGTGCTCACCACTCTCGTCCACGACATTCCATCGAGCGGCGCTGCTCACCTGGGCTCGCCGACACCCTCGATGCCACCGAGTGACCAACGCTCGCCAGATCAGCGCACGAACTACGTCGTTCCAGCACAATGATTACCGTCTTTCTTATCAACATGAACAGCCAGGGCGCACTCGAAGTCGATCAGTCAGTGAGTGCGGGCCACAGCACCCCTGCCGTTCGATCGTCGTCGAAGGACTCTCGGGCGAAGCTCGCACGATCGCGTACCGGTGTCACAGACGACCAGCCCGACAACATCCGGCAGCCAGGCCCGGGCAGATCGTGGACACTGGCTTGTCCACCCTTGCCGATTCGGGCGCCGAGGTTCACCAACGACGCCCGCTTGATCGTGAGCGACGCGATGGGTGGCAGTCCCGACACCGTTGTCTCCTCAAGGAAAGATGCCAATGCAACGGCGACGATAGACTGTTCAGCAGCGTGAGATGGGCAGACTGGTGGAGTTGGCAGCCTCCTGCCATCGTCACCTCATAGTCCAGTGAGGACAGTGAAATGACCTCGCGGCAGGTCAAGACGACAAAGGCCGCCTTCCGTCTCCGGAAGGCGGCCTTCATCCGATGGATCAGCCCGTGATGCGTGCCAGCGCGGTGTAGTAGCCACCATTCTGGCCTGCGGCGTTCGGGTGGTAGGAGTCCTCGACCGGCCACGACACGCTGTTGATCCAGCGCGTGCCCGTCGCGCAGATCTCGTGTCCGGCGAACGCCGTGCGGCCGTCAAGGAAGGTGAAGTTGTGGGCCTGCGCCCGCGCGGCGGTCACGGTGGCCAGCACGTTGGACGAACCGTTGATCGCGGCGCGCTTGGTCTCGCTCAGACCGACGAAGCAGGAACCGTTGACCTTGTAGATCAACGGGTAACCCACCACGATCACCCGCGCGTTCGGAGCATGGGCACGAATCCTGCTGTAGACGCTGTCCAACCTGGCAGGCAGCGTGTTGCGGGCGAAGTTCTGCGCCTCGTTGTTCCGGGCGACACAGTAGGAGTCCGAACCGAGGTTGCAGTCGGTCATGACGCTGGCGAACCCCGCGTCGTTGCCGCCGATCGAGATGGTGACCAGCGAGGTGTCCGAGGTGACCGTGCCGATCTGGCTGTTCAGGACGTCAGCGGTGACCGCTCCGGAGCAGGCCGCGAACGTGAACGCCGACGGGGCCTTGGCGTTGGCCCAGAGCTGCGGGTAGGAGTTGGCGCTGCGCTTGCAGCTACCGCTGGTGCCATAGCTCCCGGCACCGAGACCGGATGAGTAGGAGTCACCGAGGGCGACGTACTTGCCCGGTGCCGCCGATGACGGCACCGCGAGGGCGAACAGGGACAAAATGGTCAACAGGGAGAGGACGAAGTACCGACGCATTGCAGCCTCCGACATGCAGGGAAAAACCAGACACACCATCACTACCAGCGACAACCCAAATACGGAACTCCCCGGTAACTTATTGACCCCCGCCAATCGGGCGAACTTCAGTGGGCGAACCGGACCGAGGACCGGCCGTGGAGATCAACTTCAGACGTCGAATCCGGTGGACATCCACGACCCCACCTGGACAGTTAGCGGTCGCTAACCTGCCTGCAATACGATGGCCGCATGTCTCCCGCCGCCGAGCCGACGACGAGCAAGCCGAGCCGTCGTGAGCAGATCCTGGCGGCCGCGGCCGAGCTGTTCGCCCGACGCGGTTTCCACGGCGTGGGCATCGACGACATCGGGTCGGCCGTCGGCATCTCCGGGCCCGCGCTCTACCGGCACTTCCGGTCCAAGGACGCCATGCTCGGCGAGATGTTGACCTCCATCTCCGAGGTTCTCCTCGACGGGGGCCTCGCCGAGGTCGCCGCGGCGAACGGCCCACAGGTCGCCCTCGGCGAGCTGGTCCGCTTCCACGTCGACTTCGCACTCGACAACCCGGCGCTCATCACCGTGCAGGAGCGCAACCTCGGCAACCTCACCGACCCGGACCGGCGCAAGGTCCGCGCGCTGCAACGCCGTTACGTCGAGACCTGGGTGCAGGTGATTCGCGATGCCGTCCCGGCGACCGGCGAGCCGACCGCGCGGGCCGCGGCGCACGCCGTCTTCGGCCTGATCAACTCGACCCCGCACAGCAGGCACCTCGGCCGGGACGAGATGGCCGACCTGCTCACCAGAATGGCGCTGGCGGCCTTGATCGACACGCCGTCGGTTTCCGGCTAGCGACGCGGCCCGAACACCCGGCCAGAGGTCTTGGGACCCGCGTCGACGGCGCCACCTGCTCGTCCGAGTTGTCCACAGGGATGCCCAACCGCTGTCGCGAACACCCGACGAGTGAGTAACCTTCCGATCACGGAACGATATGCGAGGCGGTTGTGCGGTGGCTGACTTGATGGGCTGGATCCCCGACGGCATCGACCTGGAAAGACCGAGCGCGGCACGGCTCTACGACTACTTCCTCGGTGGCGCGCACAACTTCGCACACGACCGGGAGTTGGCCAACCGGTTCCTCCGGGCACAACCCGGCGCCCGCGAGATCGCCAGGCACAACCGCTCCTTTCTCCGTCGCGCGGTGCTGTCGATGGTCGAGCGAGGGGTCCGCCAGTTCCTCGACCTCGGCTCCGGCATCCCGACCGTGGGCAACGTCCACGAGATCGCCCAGGAAGCCGCGCCGGAATCGCGCGTGGTCTACGTCGACTACGAAGAAGTCGCCTACGCGCACAGCGTCATGATGTTGGCCGCCAATCCGCTGGCCACGATCGTGCAGGCCGACCTCACCCAGCCCGAGGACATTCTCGGCGCCCCGGAAACCAGGGACATGCTCGATTTCGGTGAGCCGATCGGTCTGCTGATGGTCGGGGTCTTCCACTTCGTGGCACCGGAGAAGAACCCGCGCGACATCGTGGCCCGCTACCGTGACGCGCTCGTGCCCGACAGCTGTCTGGCGTTCTCCCAGTTCACCCAGGATTTGATGCCCGAGGAGATGGACAAGATCGTGCAGGTGATGAAATCGAGCCGCGACCCGATGTACCCGCGCTCGAAAACGGAGATCACCGAGCTGTTCGACGGGTTCGACATCGAGGAACCGGGCATCGTGCCGACCGCGCTCTGGCGGCCCGAGGTAGGCCTCGACGACGGTGCCGACCCAGCGCGCGCGGGCATCCTCGCCGGTTTCGGCCGCAAGCGCTGACCGCACAGCCATGGCCGAACCGCGCCACTCCACACGAGAACGACACGACCTGGTCCAGCGGTGGCTGCAGGTCGTCGCCGAGACCGCCTACGTGCCCAAGTCCCCCACCGAGATCGCGTCCTGCCTCTCCGGGCTTGTCGACATCCTCAACGCGGGCCTGGCGAAGGAGCCCGTCGACCCCGCGTATGGCGGCGAGGTCGGCGGCCGCATGGTCGCCAGCGGGCTGATCGGAGCCGACACACTCGCCCGGTCGCTGGACGTGCTCACCGGCCTTCGTGGACCCTCCCGGCACGTGGTGGCGATGATCGCCGCCGTGTCGTCGGGCTACTCCGAGGCGCTGCGGGAGCGGACCCTGGCGCAACAGGAGAACATGAAGCTCGCCCTGTGGACCGCCAAACAGCGGGTCGACCGCGATTTGCGGACCAGCGAGAACCGGTTTCGCGAGGTGTTCGCCAGCTCGGCGATCGGCATCGCGATCACCGACATGGATGGCCGGTTCGTCGAGACCAACCCGGCGTTGGCCACCATCCTGGCCCGTTCGTCCGCCGAACTGGTCGGCCACTCTCTGCTCGAGTACATCTCCCCCGACGACCAGCCGCTCGTCCCGCTCGGCCCCGGTTCGGAGCGTCGGCGGTTGGTGCGGCACGACGGGGAGACGGCGTGGGTGTACCTCACGATGTCCGTCCTGCATGACGCCTCAGGCGTACCGATCTACCAGGCGGTGATGGTTCAGGACCTCAGCGAGTTGCAACTGCTGCAAGAGCAGTTGGGTCACCAACTGCTCTACGACGGGCTGACCGGCGTGGCGAACCGCGTGCACTTCGAGTCCCGGTTGGAGGCGATGCTCGGCCAGGTCACTCCCAGGCGTCCGCTGATGTTGTGCTGTCTCGACATCGATGCGTTCTCGCTGATCAACACCGCCCACGGGCACGAGGCGGGCGACCGGATGCTGCGCACTGTCGCCACCCGGCTCAAGACGGTCGTCGGCGATGAGGACGCCCTGGTCGCACGGGTCGGTGGCGACGAGTTCGCCATCGCCCTGCACGGCAGCCCCGACCCGGCCCGACTGGTCGGGATGATCACCGCCGAACTGGCCGAACCCGACTATCCCCTCGGACTCGCGTGCAGCGCCACGATGGGAATCGTCCGAGCGGCCGACAAACGAATGTCGAGCAAGGAGCTGTTTCGAGCGGCCGAGTCCGCACTACGCCAGGCCAAGGCCACTGGACGGGGACAGTGGAGCGAGTACGACCCGCGGGCCGACGACCGGACGCGGCGAACCGGACGCGCCGCCACGGCACTTCCCGCCGCCTGGGAGAACGGCGACATCGACATCGCCTACCGTCCGATCGCGCGGTTGAGGGACCACGCGACGATCCGGGTACGCGCGATGGCTCGATGTTCCGGCGAGGACGTGAGCGACATGGCCGAGGCCACGGGGCTTTCGGTGGCGTTGGGCCCGTGGATGCTGGCACGCTCCGCCGAGCAGGCGCCGATATGGCAGTCGTTATTCACCTCGATCGCCGGCCCGACCATGCCGGTCGTCCAAGTGCTCCTCACGTCGTTGCAATCGGCGGACGCGGACTTGTCCCTGTCGGTCAATCGGGCAGTGGACGCCGCGTCGGTGTCGCCGTGCCTGCTGGAGGTCGTGCTGGACACCTCAGCTGTACTCAGCGCCAGGGGCGATGCCCAGGACAACCTCCGCACGCTCGGCGACATCGGTGTGGTCACCGGGTTGCACGGATTCACCGGTGGCCCGCGCGAGATCGCGCTCGTCGAGCGATTCCAGGTACGCACGGTCATCCTCGCCGATCCGTTCGAGGGGTGGCGGCCCGACTGGCTGCCGCCGGACGCGGTCCCGGTACGCGCCACCGACGACTTGATCACGTCGCTGCGCGGTGTCGGCGCCTCGGTGGGTGTCGTCGGTGTCCGCGATGCCTTAGAAGCCCGTTGGTGGGCTGACCAGGGGATCGAGACTGGTGAGGGCCCCGCGTTCGGCGAACCCGGCGACCGCGACGACATCATGGCGCGGGTCCGCGCGCGAACCGAGTAAACGAATCGCCCTGGGCCGATATCCCCGCCCGGCGCCCGACTGTTGCAGGATGATGACGTGGACCCCGACAGCGAAACCGATCCGCACGACAGACAACGCCTCATCGACATCGCCGCCAAAGCCTTGGCCGCGATGCGCGCCGGACAGGACGAAGGCGCGCTCGACCAGGTCGCCGACGCGGTGCGTCCGACCCCGCGCAGCGAGTCTGACGCCAGCGCGCTGATGCTGCTGCTGTTCCACGAGTGCAGCGCGATGGTCTCGGCACTCGGTTCCGGTGGGACGACCCCGGTGAAGATGCAGGTCTACGACGACGACGGGCACGAAGTCCCGATCGACGAGGCCGACCCGCCGGTCCGCACCGCTGTGCGGACCCTCCTGGCGGAGGTACATGGGGACACCGACGCGGCGAAGGCGCAGATCGAGATCGCGCTGATGAACGCGGCCCCCGATGAGATGGCCACCTTGATGGTCCAGGCGATGCGCTGGACGCTGCGTCTGTCCGATGAGTGCGTGAGCCGGGATCTTCCGGTCTCGGACTGGATCCGCGAAGGCACGCCCTGACCGGACCCGCCACTGCGTCCGCGGACCTCGCAATCCCCGCTGTCGTCTGACGCTCGTCCACGCTGCTCCGCACCGGCGAGCACCCGCCGTCCGCGAGTTGTCCACAGCTCGAACCGAGCGCGTTGACTAGCGACTTCACGCGGTCCACGATCGAAACATGCGTCCTGTCCTGCTGTCGATCCTGCTGCTTCTCCTGGTGATCAGCCCTGCCTCGGCTTCCGCCGATTCCGGGTACGTGGCGTTGGGCGACTCGTATGCCTCCGGGCCGGGAATCCCCGCCCACACGGGAGAACCCGCCGGGTGCGGGCGGTCCGACCAGAACTATCCGGCGGTCCTGGCCCGGTGGCTACGGGCTCAACCGTTCACCGACGTGAGTTGTGGTGGTGCCACCACAGAACACATGTCGGGGGCACAGCCGGTCTCAGGCGGGACCAACCCGCCACAGCTTGACGCGCTGCGGCCGGACACGGCTCTGGTGACGCTGACCATCGGCGGCAACGACATCGGGTTCGGGGAGATCCTCGCCACCTGCGGGCGGCTTGGTGCCGGAGACCCGACCGGCGATCCATGTCGGCGGCACTACACGGCCTCTGGGCGAGATGTGTTGGCCGGTCGGATTCAGACGACCGCGGGCCGGATCGCCACCGTTCTCACCGAGATCAAGAAGCGGTCTCCTCGGGCGAAGCTCGTGGTCGTGGGGTATCTGCGGATCTTGCCCGACGCGCCAGGGTGTTGGCCGCAGGTTCCGTTCGCCGCCAAGGACACCGCGTACTTCGATGCCACCGAGCGATTACTGAATCGGTCGACGGCCGAGGTGGCTCGGGCAGCCGGGGCCCGGTTCGTGAATCCCTACTTGTTCTCGGCTCACCGGGATGCCTGCCAGGTTCCTGAGCGGCGGTGGGTGGAACCGCTGCGGCCCGCTTCCCCCGCGGCGTCAATGCATCCGAACGCCGCGGGAATGAAGGTGGTCGCGGGACTGACCTGGCTTGTCGCTCGGTAGTAGCCCTCGTACGCCGCGCTGGGCTGTGCGTGGTTGCGCGGAAAGACGCCCGCACTGGATCTCGGTCTTTGGTTGTGCGGTCGGGCGCATCGTGGGTGGGTAGCCGCCGTGGGCCCTGACGAGGCTGATGGTCGAGCCCACACGTACAAGCTCCTGGCAGGCGGGCCGGCCTGGACAATCACCCACCTACCAGGAGCTTCCCCTCGCCCCCGGGGCTGCACACCTACACATCTACTTCGGTGACCTGCGAAGACGGTTCACGACACCCGGTAAGAATGTGATTCCAAGTTGGCGTGATCTTGGGGCAGGTCGTGGCGATCTGTCGAATCAGCAGTGGGTCGTGGTGGAACCAAGAAACGGCTTCCGTGACCCCCTGTTGGCAAGCACCAGCTCAGCCGACGACGGTGGCGAGGTCGGTGTAGGTGAGGCCGTGGGCCTGGGCGACCGGCTCGTTGGTGAGCAGGCCCGCGTGGGTGTTGAGGCCCAGCGCCAGCGCCGGGTCGGCCTGCGAAGCCGCGTGCCAGCCCTTCTCCGCCAAGGCAACCGCGTACGGCAGCGTGACGTTGGTGAGCGCGTAAGTCGAGGTGTTGGGGACGGCGCCGGGCATGTTGGCGACGCAGTAGAAGATCGAGTTGTGCACCGGGTAGGTCGGGTCCGCGTGCGTGGTGGCGCGCGAGTCCTCGAAGCAGCCGCCCTGGTCGATGGCGATGTCGACGAGCACCGAGCCCGGCCTCATCTGCGCGACGAGGTCGTTGCTGATCAGCTTCGGGGCCTTGGCGCCGGGCACCAGCACCGCGCCGATGACCAGGTCGGCCTCGCGGGCGGCCTGCTCGATCGCGTAGCGACTGGAGGTCACCGTGCGGATGCGCCCGCCGAACTGGGCGTCGATCTGACGGAGGCGGTCGACGTTGGTGTCGAGAACCTGGACGTCGGAGCCGAGGCCGAGGGCGATGGTCGCGGCGTTGATGCCCGCGACACCACCGCCGATGACGACGACCTTGGCCGGGAGCACGCCGGGGACGCCGCCGGGCAGCACACCGCGGCCGCCGGAGGGCTTCATCAGGGCGAACGCGCCCACCTGCGGTGCCAGCCTGCCCGCGACCTCGGACATCGGGGCGAGCAGCGGCAGCGCGCGGTTGGCCGTCTGCACGGTCTCATACGCGATCGCGGTGGTCTTCGACGCGAGCAGCGCCTTGGTCAGCGGCTCGTCCGCGGCGATGTGCAGGTAGGTGAACAGGGTCTGCCCCTCGCGCAGGTGGGGGTACTCCACCGCGATCGGTTCCTTGACCTTCAGGACCAGGTCGCCTTCGCCCCACACCTCGTCGGCGGTGGCGAGGATCTTGGCACCCGCGGCGAGGTACTGGTCGTCGGTGATCGCCGAGCCGAGACCGGCACCGGCCTCGACGAACACGTCATGCCCACGCGCGGTGAGTTCGTGCGCACCAGCCGGGGTGAGCGCCACCCGGTACTCGTGGTTCTTGATCTCACGGGGAACGGCGATCTTCACCGGTGCTGTCCTCTCACTACCTTGCTTGAGCCATGTGGGTGTTGTAGACCACGGTGAGCTAGCGCAGATCGCCTGTCATCGTGCTCCAAGCACGATATTTCACCAGATGCGTAGTGCTCAGCGCACATCAACGCCACTTCTGGGTAATCATCTGGATGAGCAGGGCCAGGCGCACGTCCGGGTCGGACAAGTCGGCGCCGAGAGCCGTGGTCACCTTCGACATGCGGTAACGCAGAGTATTCGGATGGATTCGCAAGGCCGCCGCGGCCGCGCGGGCATCGCCCGGGTGTCGCAGCCATTCGTACAGTGTGTCCAGGTACCAGGCGGCGGACTCGTCCTCTCCCGCACGCAAACGCACCAGCGGTCCGAAATCCGTGACATTGGCCCCACCTGCCGCGACAGCCGCCCGGTGCAACACCAGCACAGCCCACACTTCGTCGAACACCGCGATAGGACCGTTGACCAACCCCGCGCGCAGCAGACTCAGCGCCTCGTCCGCTTCTGCCCGCGACCGCGCCAGATCGACAACCTCGGCGGGTGACCCGGCCGCGACCAACGCGCCCTCGGTCGCCGACAGCGCCCCACGCATCGCCCCCCAGCCACCGAGGCCCGGGATGTCCGGCACCACCGCGTAAAGCACGCCGTGCAGTTCGGTGACCGCGGGCCGCTTGCCGACACCTTCGGTGAGCCGCTCGACCAGGGCGAGCCGGATGCCCTCACCGCCGAGCGCGTCCTCGGTCTGCACGTCGATGGCCACCACCCTGTGTTCGCTGGACCCGAGATCGAGTTCCGCGGCGACCAGCCGGACGCTGCCCTGGCCTTCCAGCACGGCCCGGACCAGTTCGGCGGAACGCCGACGTTCGCCGTCTTCCCGGGCCCGCCTGCGCAACAGGTGCAACGCCACCACTGGTGCCGCGTCAGCGAAAGCTGCCGCACGCTCGTCGGGTACCGGTCCGGTGACGACCGCCCACATCGAGCCGAGGAGTTGGCCACCCATCCGGATAGGCACGATCAGCCTGGGCAGCGTGCCGTCCTGCTGGGCGGGTACGAAGATCGTCGTGCGTCCCCGGCTCAGCTCGCGGAACACGCCACGGGAACGGAAGCGGGCGAGCACGTCGTCCGGGACACGGCGGCCCATGATCGTGGACACGCGCGCCGAGTCGGTCCGGTCCTGACGCGCGGAGTAGGCGAGCACCCGGGAATTGGCGTCCTCGATCGTGACGGGCGCGTCGACCACGGCGGCCGCGGCGTCGGCGAGCCGGAAAAGGTCGCCGAACGAGCCACCTCCCGACTGGGTCGCACCCCCGGGGTCGGACTCGTCGGCCGCGGCGTCGAGCACGGAACGCAGCAACCACACCAGTTGCGCCCAGGCGGTGCCCGCGTGCACCTCGACGATCGCGGTGCCTGCCCGCAGCGCCGACGCCTTCACCGCGTTGCGCGTCGCGTGCGGGGGTTTGAGCAGGACGGCGGCGGCACCGTGGGCACCGCAGTGCTGGACCAGTTCGACGGCCTCGGCGGTAGCCTGCACCGCGACACCGAGGACGAGGTCCCCGGCGGCCACCGGTGTTCGCCTGCCCGCCTCGGTGATCACCACATCGGTGACCTGCCGTCGCTCGGGCTGCTCGACGGCCAGCGCGGTGCGCAACAGGGTGGGGCCGACCCGGTCCACCACACCCTGCACGGTGATCATGGAACTCCCTTGGCGCGCTACGGTGTCGTCGCGGACACGGTAGCGCGCCGGGAGCGTCCTATAGCGACAGTGCGGAAGCGATCAACTGGGCGACGTGCGCCTGTCCCCGAGCGTTCGGGTGCACCGGCACCGAGAGCGACGTCGGAACCAGGCCCTCGACCCACTTGTTCCACGGCAACTGGCAGACGTCGTGGCCGGTGGTGAGACCCGGATTCACGAACGTGGCGCCCTGAGCCGTGGCTCGGTCACCGATAGTGGAGTTGAGCAGCTTCTGCACACCGTCGAAGTAGGCGACATCGCCCGCGGAGAACGGGACCACCGGCCAGCAGCCCCGGGTGGGCGGAAGAATGCGCAGATAACCGATCACCACGATCTTCGCCCTGGGTGCGCGGGCCTTGATTTCGGCGACGACAGTGGTGATCTTCGGGGCCAACTCGGCGATCCGTGCCGGGAGTTCGTCCACACCGGTCTTGTTGTAGTGCGCCTTGCAGGGGGCACCGGCGGGATCGGTGAAGCTGAGCAGTGCGCACTGGGTGACGATCTCACCGAAACCGATGTCGTTGCCGCCGATGGTGACGCTGACCAGGTCGGTGTCCGGGGTCAGCGCGGAGAACTGCGGCGGGTTCACGCCGAGCGGAACCTGTTGCGCCGCGGTCATGTCACGGGTTTGCGCCGCCCCACAGCTGATGTCGACGAACGCGGCGGGTTTGATCTTGGCGGCGAGAGCGGACGGATAGTTGTCCGTGGAACGCGCGCAGCCGATGGGATCGGTTCTGACACTGGTCAGGGTGCCGACAGCGGCAAAGGAGTCGCCGAGCGCCACATACCGTTGGTAAGTCTCGGTGGCGGCACCCGCGGGCGCGATCGTCGCCCCCACCAGGCCGCACACCATGGCCGCGACGGCCAACATCCGCATTCGACCTGCCATGTCGACCGCCTTACCGCTTGGTAACAAAGTAATTCAGATCCTCTTGGTGACCTGGGCCACTGTCAAGTGGCAGCTCTTCACAGTCAGCGGTGGCAACCCTCGGACACACGGAAGCCTTCTCGCGGACGTTTGGGTGTCGAGCCTTGTTGTGACGAGCAAGGGGGACGAACACAAGATCGTTGACATTCCTTGGCACGAGATGAACTCGGCTTGAGCTTTCACAGTCGTTACGCCCGCAGGCGACAAACCCAGCGCCCCAACGGATTGCGATCGCGAGGCTTCCCGCGAACCAGCCCCGCGTAAGGGCGACCCGCTCAACCAGCCTGGGGGTCACTGGGAGCGGGCCGCCACAGATAGTTTAGGCATAAATGGTCGTGTGCGCCGCATCGGGGGGTTGGCGGGTAGTGATTACTTGTCCACGAACAATCCGCACTATCGGGTGAGAAACCTGGCAATGGGGTGAAACGGCCTGTCAGGGCTACGGTCCGGTATCCGGGTCGCCGATGTCTCATCGGTGACAGAGCCTCGGTGGTTGGTCGGTTGCCACGATCCGTTTGGCAGGGACCGTGGATTGACAGTGTTGGTCGAGGGCGCTCACGTCGTGTTGGTGCCGCCTCCCGGCGCGTCGGCGGTGTTGTCGGCGCAGCAAACTCGATCGTTGGGGTTCGTGCTGGACGAAGCCGCCGACCGTACCGATGACGCTCAGGCCGGTGAGTCCACTGGCCGGCGATGACGTCCTGCGGGACGCGGTGTTGCGGCGGTTGGCATTGTTGGACGAGGCGGCCGGGGCCGCGGACGCCGACACGCTGCTTCCGTTGGCCCGAAGTGAAATCACCCGTCTGGCTGACGGGTGGCGGTTGCTCCTGACGGTGCACCAGCCGAACGACGATGGCCGGTGTCAGGCGTGTCCGCCCGGGTTCCGGCGGCGGCGATGGCCCTGCCAGGTGTGGCGGATGGCCCATGAGCACCTGATCGGCGAAGGGGTGGCGCATCGCGACCGCAAGCGCCCGCTGCGCAGTCCGTTCGCTCGGGCACGCGGCCTGATGCCGGAAGCATCCACAGAGGTCACCACGGAGATCCCCGTGGTGGTCGATCCGTCGTCCGGTCGCTGAGTTTTCCCAGTTCGCCGACCGTCACCGCACGCCATACGGCAAGATGGCCCGCACGGACAGCCTGGTGAGCCGGAGGGGCCTGTGCAGGACGGTAGCGGTCGTATTGTGGTGCAGAACCTGACCAAGAATTTTGGTCAGGTCGCCGCGGTGCAGAACCTCAGTTTCCATGTGGAGCCGGGTACGGTCACCGGCTTCCTCGGCCCGAATGGCGCGGGCAAGACGACGACGTTGCGCATGTTGTTGGGCTTGGTCAGACCATCGGCGGGCTTCGCCACGATCAACGGGCAGCCGTTCGGTCACCTGGGCAACCCCGGCCGCGTGGTCGGCGCGGTGTTGGAGGCACAGGGGTTCCACGCGAAGCGGACGGCGATCAATCACCTCAGGGTGTACGCCTCGGCGATGGGTCTGCCCGATCAGCGGGCCACCGACGTGCTGCGGCTCGTCGGCTTGGAGAACGCGGGAACGCGGGCCGCAGGCGGGTTCTCCCTCGGGATGAAGCAGCGGTTGGCGTTGGCCACCGCGCTGCTCGGCGACCCGCAGGTGCTCGTCCTCGACGAACCCGCGAACGGACTCGACCCGGAGGGAATCGCGTGGTTGCGCACGTTCCTGCGTAGCTTCGCCGCGTCCGGTCGGACCGTGTTGATCTCCAGTCACCTGTTGGCCGAGGTCGAACAGACCATCGACCAGGTCGTGATCATCAGCCGCGGGCAGACGATGTTCTACGGCATGCTCGACGATCTCCGTCGGTCGCAGCAGTCGCGGGTGATCGTGCAGCCCTCCGATGTGAACGCGCTGGCGACGGCGTTGCAGTCGGCTGGGATTACCGGCATCGCGCCAATGCCGGACGGCAGGATCGCCGTCACCGAAGCCACCGTGCGGCAAATCGGTGATGTCGCGGCGAAGGCCGGTGTCGCGCTCTACGGTGTGCAAGAGGAGAAGGCCGACCTTGAGCAGCTGTTCCTGCGGTTGACCAGCGGTCAGTATTCGGCGCCCGAGCAGGTGCGGTACGGCGCCCCGCCCCCCGCCCAGATCAAGTATCAGACGCCGCCGCAGGGTTACGCGCAGCAGTCGGGCTACCACCAGCCGGTGCAGCCGGGGTACCAGCAGTACCAGGCTCCCCCGCAACCGCAGTACCAAGCACAGCCGCAGTACCAAGCACAGCCCTATCAGCCGCCGCACGTTCCGCCTGCGGATCCGACGCCCTATCAGCCGCCGCAGCCGGACCAGGCGCCGTACCAGCCACCACAGGCGGACCAGCCATCGCCGACTGACTCACCCGCGCCACCACACGACACGACCGGACAAGGGGGCAACGGCTGATGGGCAACTTGATCAACGCGGAGTTCCGCAAGGTTCTGACCACGAAACTGTGGTGGGGTTTGCTCATCCCGACGTTCGTGTTGGCGTTCGCGTGGGCCTGGGGATCGGCCGAACTGACCACCAGCATCGTCGACGAGGCCCGGCAGGACCCGGTGATCCGGGGACTCGGCGTGTCGATCGACGAGATGTCCTGGTCGGTGGTCGCGTTGTCGCGCAGCATCAACATCGCCTCGATCTTCCCGATGATCTTCGGTGCGCTCGGTCTCGCCAGCGAGTTGAGCAGCCGCACGATCACCACGACGTTCCTCACCGCGCCGAATCGGGCGGCGGTCCTGAACGCGAAAGCCATCACCTACGTGCTGTGGGGCGTCATCTTCGGTGTCGCGATCGCGATCGGCTCCAGCCTGGGTGTCCTGATCGGATCGGGAGAGAGCTACCTGCCCGATGGCAAGCAGTGGTTCCTGATCCTGCTCGCGGGTGTGATCATGTGCACCCTGTGGTGCCTGCTCGGTCTCGGTGTCGGCGCGCTCATCGGCTCGCCGGTCGGTGCTCTCGTACTGCTGCTGGTCTACGCGCTCGTCATCGGCCCGTTCGGCGAACTGGTGCTCTTCGGCCTCACCGAAGGCTCCAACCTGCCGGGTTGGCTGCCCAACGGCTCGGCCAACGGCCTCACGGGCTCGACCGCGAGCGCGTTGCTGTTCGACCAGATCCAGACACTGGTGCTCGACCGGGGCGGCGCGATCGCCGACGCGACGGACCGGGAGGCGTTCGAGGACGTCACCCGGGTGTTCGCGGGTGCCCCTGGCGCGTTCTCGCTCTGGTTCAGCGGATTGATCTTCGCCGGGTGGACGGCGCTGTTCTTCGTCACCGGCATCTTCCGGAACAAGTCCCGCGACATCACCTGAGTTGTCCACAGCCACGGACGGCCCGCCCCCACGGCGGGCCGTTCGTGCTTAACCTGACTTCGTGCCCGAACTTTCCTCATCTCCCGGCTGGGTCAAGAGACTGACCGCCGCGTGCTGGCGACACCCCCGTCTGGTGGTGTTGTCCGTCGTCGCGTCCGTGGTCGGTGTCGGCTTCCAGGCGGCTGGTCCCCTGCTGGTCAAGTTCGTCGTCGACGACGCGGTGGCGGGCGAGACAGGTCGACTGGTCGGACTGGTCGCCGGGCTCGTCGCCATGGAGTTGTTGACCTTCGGCACCGCGTTCCTCCGTCGATATCTGGGCGGTCGGCTCGCCCTCGACGTGCAGCACAACCTGCGGCAGGCCGTGTTCGGGTCGGTGCAGCGGCTCGACGGCGGCAAACAGGACGCCCTGCGTACCGGGCAGGTCGTGTCGCGGTCGATCACCGACCTACAGCTTGTGCAGGGTCTGTTGATGATGGTGCCGCTCTCGATCGGCACGGTGGTGTTCGCCATGGCCGCGTTGGGCGCGATGCTGTGGCTTTCACCGCCGCTGACGATCGTGGCGCTGGTGATCACGCCGATCGTGGCGTTCGTGGCCGCTCGGAGTAGACGGGTGCTGTTCCCGGCCACATGGTCGGCGCAGCAGCGCGCCGCCGACGTCGCCCAGCACGTCGAGGAGACGGTGACCGGCGTCCGGGTCGTCAAGGGGTTCGGCCAGGAGAACCGCGAGATCTCCCGGTTGGAGAGGGCCGCGCGGGTGCTGTTCGCCGAACGGATGCGTACGGCCGCGCTGACCTCGCGGCCCGCGGCGACACTGATCGCGATGCCGTCGGCCGGGCAGGTCGCGGTACTGGCGTTGGGCGGGTGGATGGCGCTCAACGGCGAAGTCACCCTGGGCACGTTCCTGGCGTTCGCCACATACGTGGCCAATCTGGTCGGGCCCACGCGGCTGCTGGCAGGTCTGCTGGTGAACGCGCAGTTGGCCCGCGCTGGTGTGGAGCGGGTCTACGAGCTGATCGACTCGCAGTCCGACGTCACCGACAAGCCGGACGCGGTGGACGTGCCGGATGGGCCGGTCGACGTCGTGTTCGATGACGTGCGCTTCGGCTACACCCGCAGTGAGCCGGTACTCGACGGCGTGTCCATCCGGGTGTCGCCCGGGGAGACGTTGGCGCTGGTGGGGACGGCGGGCTCCGGCAAGTCGACGGTGTCGTTGCTGCTGCCGCGGTTCTATGACGTGCACGAGGGCGCGATCAGGCTGGGCGGGGTGGACGTGCGCGATCTGCGACTGCGGTCGCTGCGCGGCGCGGTCGGGGTGGTGTTCGAGGAAGCCTTCCTGTTCTCCGACTCGGTGGCGTCGAACATCGCTTATGGACGGTCCGACGCAAGCCCGGAGGACATCCGAGCGGCCGCGAAGGCCGCGCAAGCGCACGAATTCATCGAAGCACTGCCCGGCGGATACGACACAGTGGTCGGCGAACGTGGACTGACGTTGTCGGGTGGTCAGCGGCAACGGGTGGCACTGGCCAGGGCGTTGCTGTCGGACCCGAGGGTGCTGGTGCTCGACGACGCGACCTCGGCTGTCGACACCGCGACGGAATCGGCGATCCACGACACGCTGCGCGAGGTGACGGCCGACCGGACGACGTTGCTGATCGCGCACCGGCGGTCGACGCTCGCCCTGGCCGACCGAGTGGCCGTGCTCGACCGAGGTCGAGTAATCGATGTCGGCACGGATGCCGAGCTGCGATCGCGGTGTGAGCTGTACCGGTCGCTGCTGGCCGGGCCGGGGGACGCGATCGAAGACCCGACACCGCGATTCGACCTGGAGCCCGGACCGAATGGCATCACCGAGTCGTTGTGGCGCGATCCCGTCGATGACAGCGCTGCCGTCGGACGAACAACGACGTCGGGAGCTGTCGACGGCGTGCCGTTAACGGAAGACCTGCGTAAACGGGTGGAGGCACTGCCGCCCGCGACCGAACAGCCCGACGTGCGCGGGGTTGACCCGACCGCGCCCGATCCTGGGTTTCGGTTGCGTTCTCTCGTCCGACCGGTCCGGTGGGCGTTGGCCTTGGTTGGCGTGTTGGTGATCGTGGACGCGCTGACGACTATCGCGCTGCCCGCATTGTTCCGGCGCGGTATCGATGCTGGTGTGTTGACGGGCGCGTCGGGCCCGTTGTGGGCAGCTACGGCGGTCGCGGCAGTGCTCGTCGGACTGATATGGCTCAACGTGGCCGCGACGACGATCCTGACCGCGCGGTTGGGTGAGCGGCTGCTCTACGTGCTGCGGGTACGCAGCTATGCCCATCTCCAGCGGCTCGGGCTCGACTACTACGAGCGCGAGATGGCAGGCCGGATCATGACCCGGATGACCACGGACGTTGACGCGCTATCGACGTTCCTGCAAACCGGGCTTACATCGGCGGTTGCCGGGCTGTTGACCGTGGTGGCGATCACGGTGGCGCTGGTGCTCACCGACGCGCCACTCGCGTTGGTCGCGCTGGCGGCACTGCCCGTGCTCGCGGTGGCCACGGTGATCTTCCAACGGCTGTCGTCCGTGGCGTACGCGGAGGCGCGCGAGCGAGTCAGCACGGTCAACGCCGACATGCAGGAGAACGTGTCCGGGATTCGTGTGGCGCAGGCTTACACACGGGAAGGGCAAGCGGCGCAACGGTTCGCCGAACGCAGCGACGCCTACCGGGTGACCAGGCTGCGGGCGCAGCGCTACGTGGCGACGTACTTCCCCTTCGTCTCGATGCTGTCCGGCCTGGCGCAGGCGGCGGTATTGATCGTGGGCGCGAACCGGGTGGCCAACGGCACGCTGAGCCCCGGTGTGCTGCTGGCGTTCCTGCTGTACCTGGGTCTGTTCTTCGCCCCGGTCCAGCAGTTGTCCAACGTTTTCGACGGCTATCAGCAGGCGCGGGTCGGTCTGCGCCGGATCGCCGAGCTGTTGCGCACCCCGACCTCGGTCGAGCCGCCCGCCTCACCCGTCGCCGTGCCCGCGCGGCTGAGTGGCGACGTCGAGCTGCGGGAGGTCACTTTCCAGTACGCGGGGGCTGACACTCCCGCCGTGGAGGGCGTCTCGTTGCGCGCGCGGGCAGGCGAGACGATCGCGCTGGTCGGCACCACGGGGGCGGGCAAGTCGACCGTGGTGAAACTGATCGCCCGGTTCTACGACCCGACCGATGGCGATGTTCGAGCCGACGGGGTGGATCTGCGGGCCTACGACCTGTCCGGCTATCGAGGCAGGCTCGGTGTAGTCCCGCAGGAAGCCCACCTGTTCACCGGGGACGTGGCCCGCAATGTGGGCTACGGGAAACCGGACGCGTCCCCGGCCGAGATCGAGACGGCCGTCCGATCGGTGGGGGCGCTGAGCATGGTCGCGTCGCTGCCGAACGGGTTCCGACAGGAGGTGGGTGAGCGGGGGCAGAGTCTCTCGGCCGGACAGCGACAGCTCGTCGCGTTGGCGCGCGCCGAACTCGTCGACCCCGACATCCTGTTGCTCGATGAGGCGACCGCGGCGCTGGACCCGGTCACCGAGGGAACGGTCCTCGCCGCGAGCGACCGGGTGGCGGGCAAACGCACCACGTTCGTTGTCGCCCACCGGCTCGCGACCGCCGCACGAGCCGACCGGATCGTCGTACTCGACTCCGGGCGTGTCGTGGAGGAAGGCACCCACACCGAGTTGCTCGCCAGGGACGGCCACTACGCCCGGCTGTGGCGTCACGGTTCGACCGAAGGCGTGGACCAGCGGCGTCAGTCGCGGGAAGAGGGGGCGACCCACGATCAGATGTGAACCGCCCGGTCAGTACGGAAACGATAACTCGATCGATCAAGTGCCCTGGGACACCCATGAGGTGCCTCACGGGTGTCCGGTTGATTAACCAACCCCCTGACCGGGGGACTAGCCTGACGAAGAGTTCATTACGAGATCGAGATGGATAGAGGCGAGAGCCAGCCGTGTCCAGCAGCAGCCCTGCGTCGCAGTTCGGTGCCAATGAGTGGCTCGTCGAAGAAATGTACGAACAATTTCTCGCGGACCCGTCGTCGGTAGATCCGGCGTGGCATGACTTCTTCGCCGACTACAAGCCGACACCGCGCGCAGCCAGTCAAGGCGCCGCGAAAGCCAGGACGGCCAGTGGCGACACCGCGTCCGGCACCACAACCACCAAGGCCGCGACGACACCCGCCCCCAAGCAAGCCGAGGGCAACGGGCGCGTCGCGGAAACCAAGGCGCCCCCCACGCCGAAGCCTGTCGAGAACAAGCAGGCTGCGAAGAAGCAGGCCGCGAGCAAGCCGGCGGCCACACCCGCTGAAGCGGCGCCGAAGAAGGCCGAGCCTGGGGCCAAGACCGAAGAGCGCAAGCCGCTGCGCGGTGCCGCGGCCGCGATCGCGAAGAACATGAACGCGTCGCTGACGCTGCCCACCGCGACCAGCGTGCGCGCGGTGCCCGCGAAACTGCTCGCGGACAACCGCATCGTGATCAACAACCACCTGAAGCGGACCAGGGGCGGGAAGGTCTCCTTCACCCACCTCATCGGGTACGCGATGCTGCGCGCGCTCGAGGCCTACCCGAACATGAACCGGCACTACGCCGAGGCCGAGAACAAGGCCTTCGCCGTCACCCCGGAGCATGTGAACCTCGGCCTCGCGATCGATCTGCAGGCCAAGGACGGCTCGCGCAACCTGGTGGTGGCCTCCATCAAGGGCTGCGAGGGCATGACCTTCCAGCAGTTCTGGCAGGCCTACGAGGACATGATCCGCAAGGCCCGCACCGGTGGGCTGACCGCGGACGACTTCGCGGGCACCACGATCTCGCTGACCAACCCCGGCGGTATCGGCACCAACCACTCGGTGCCCCGCCTCTCGGTGAACCAGGGCGCGATCCTGGGCGTCGGCGCGATGGAGTACCCGGCCCCGTTCCAGGGTGCGAGCGAGAAGACCCTGATCGAGATGGGCATCAGCAAGATCATCACGCTGACGTCCACCTACGACCACCGCATCATCCAGGGCGCCGAGTCCGGCGAGTTCCTGCGCGAGATCCACCGCCTGCTGCTCGGCGAGGACGGCTTCTACGACGACATCTTCACCTCGTTGCGGATTCCCTACGAGCCGATCCGCTGGATGGAGGACTTCGCCGAGGGCCCGGTCGACAAGACCGCGCGCGTGATCGGTCTGATCGATGCCTACCGCACCCGTGGGCACCTGATGGCCGACACCGACCCGCTGAACTACCGCCAGCGCAAGCACGAGGACCTCGACGTCCTCTCGCACGGGCTCACCCTGTGGGACCTCGATCGGGAGTTCCCGGTCGGCGGGTTCGCGGGCAAGGAGCGGATGAAGCTGCGTGACGTGCTCGGCGTGCTGCGCGACTCCTACTGCCGCACGGTCGGCGTCGAGTACACCTACATCCTCGACCCCACCGAGCGACGCTGGATCCAGGACCGGGTCGAGGTCGCGCACGAGAAGCCGCCCGCCGCGGTGCAGAAGTACATCCTGTCCAAGCTCAACGCCGCCGAGGCGTTCGAGACGTTCCTGCAGACCAAGTACGTCGGGCAGAAGCGGTTCTCGCTCGAAGGCGGCGAGTCGGTCATCCCGCTGATGGACACGCTGCTGGACAAGGCCGCCGAGTTCGAACTCGACGAGGTCGTCATCGGCATGCCGCACCGCGGCCGCCTCAACGTCCTGGCCAACATCGTCGGCAAGCCGATCTCGCAGATCTTCCAGGAGTTCGAGGGCAACCTCGACCCGGGTCAGGCGCACGGGTCCGGCGACGTGAAGTACCACCTCGGCGCCGAGGGCAAGTACTTCAGGATGTTCGGCGACGGCGAGACCAAGGTGACGCTGACGGCGAACCCGTCGCACCTGGAGACCGTCGACCCGGTGCTCGAAGGCATCGTCCGGGCCAAGCAGGACCTGCTCGACAAGGGCGACGAGGGCGGGGTCGGTTTCTCCGTGCTGCCGGTCGCGCTGCACGGTGACGCCGCGTTCGCGGGTCAGGGCGTCGTCGCCGAGACGCTGAACCTGGCGCTGTTGCGCGGCTACCGCACCGGCGGCACCGTGCACGTGATCATCAACAACCAGGTCGGTTTCACCACCGCGCCCGAGCACTCACGGTCGAGTCAGTACGCGACCGACGTGGCGAAGATGATCCAGGCGCCGGTCTTCCACGTGAACGGCGACGACCCGGAAGCGTGCTTCTGGGTGGCGCGTCTGGCGATGGACTACCGCCAGACGTTCAACAAGGACGTCGTCATCGACCTGGTCTGCTACCGCCGCCGCGGCCACAACGAGGGCGACGACCCCTCGATGACCCAGCCCGGCATGTACGACATCATCGACACCAAGCGCAGTGTGCGTAAGGGTTACACCGAGTCGCTGATCGGTCGGGGGGACATCTCCGTCGAGGAGGCCGAGAAGGCGCTACGCGACTTCTCCAGCCAGTTGGAGCACGTCTTCAACGAGGTCCGCGAGTTGGAGAAGCACCCGATCTCGCCGAGTCCGTCGGTGGAGTCCGAGCAGCAGATCCCGGCGAAGTTGCCGACCGGTGTCCCCAACGACGTGCTGATCACCATCGGCGACGCGCACGTCGACCTGCCCGAGGGCTTCAGCCCGCACCCTCGGGTCAAACCGGTGCTGGAGCGCCGCGCGAAGATGGTCCGCGAAGGCGGCATCGACTGGGCGTTCGCCGAACTGCTGGCGTTCGGGTCGCTGGCGCTGGAGGGCACCTCGGTCCGGCTCGCCGGTCAGGACTCGCGGCGCGGCACCTTCACCCAGCGGCACGCCGCGATCATCGACCGCAAGACCGGCCGCGAGTACCTGCCGCTGCAGAACCTGTCGCCGGACCAGGCCAAGTTCATGGTCTACGACTCGGCGCTCTCGGAGTACGCGGCGCTGGGCTTCGAATACGGTTACTCGGTCGCCAACCCGGAGGCGATCGTGCTCTGGGAAGCGCAGTTCGGCGACTTCGTCAACGGGGCCCAGTCGGTCATCGACGAGTACATCTCCTCCAGCGAGGCCAAGTGGGGCCAGGTCTCCGACGTGGTGATGCTGCTGCCACACGGACACGAGGGCCAGGGCCCGGACCACACGTCCGGTCGTATCGAACGCTGGTTGCAGCTCTGTGCGGAGGGGTCGATGACGGTGTCCGTGCCGTCGACCCCGGCGAACTACTTCCACCTGCTGCGCAGGCACGCCCTCGACGGCGTGCGGCGTCCGCTCGTGGTGTTCACGCCGAAGTCCATGCTGCGCAACAAGGCGGCCACCAGCGCCGTCGAGGACTTCACCGGTGAGAGCCGCTTCCAGTCGGTGATCGACGACCCGGCGGCACCGGACCCGTCCGGCGTCACGAAGATCCTGTTCGTCTCGGGCAAGCTGTACTACGAGCTGGTGGCCGAACGCGAGAAGCGGGAAGCGACCGACGTGGCGATCGTCCGGGTCGAGCAGCTCTACCCGGTGCCGCAGAAGAAGCTCGGCGCGATCTTCGACCGCTACCCCAACGCCGAGGACGTGCGCTGGGTGCAGGAAGAGCCCGCCAACCAGGGTTCGTGGCCGTTCTACGGCCTGTACCTGCCGGAGCTGTTCGCCGACAAGATCAGCAAGCTGACCCGCGTCTCCCGGCGGCCGATGTCGGCGCCGTCCGCGGGTTCGAGCAAGGTTCACGAGTTGGAACAGCGCGCCTTGATCGCGAAGGCGTTCGACTAGATCATTCCGACCGCGGCGCCGCCTGCCTTCGGGTGGGCGGCTCCGCCGTCTCACCGGAGATTCCATGTACTTCACCGACCGGGGCATCGAAGAACTCGAGGAACGCCGAGGCGACGAAGAGGTCACCTTCGCCTGGCTCGCCGACCGCCTCCGCGCCTTCGTCGACACCAACCCCGATTTCGAGATCCCCATCGAACGCCTGGCCACCTTCTTGGCCCGCGACGACGAGGACACTGAGGACTAGCGACCTTTGCCTTGCCCCCAACGAGGTACTGCCCGCGACGACCGGGTGTGATTTCCAGCGGGCGTTGGACGAATCCATCGGGCGGACCTACGCGCGCGGGTCGGTCATCGTGACGGGCTCTCCGAGCCCACGATCGACCCGCGCGGGCCGTCCGCCTACCAGGCGTAGGCCTCCGGGGCGGGCTTGGACCCGTTCGGGGCCGGTGCCGGGAACAGCTCGTCCAGTTTCGTCAGGGTGTCGGTGTCCAGCGTGATCTCCAGGGCTCGCAGGGAGCCGTCGAGTTGGTCGGCTGTGCGCGGCCCGATGATCGGCCCGGTCACCCCTTCCTGCGCGAGTACCCAGGCGAGACCCACGTGCGCCGGGTCCTCGCCGAGGTCGGCGCTCAGTTTCTCGAAAGCCTCGATCGCCGGGCGATGCAGCTTCAGCGCGTCCGCGGACCGACCCGATTGGCCACGCGAGCCGCCACCATCGCGTTGCTTACGCAGCACGCCACCGAGTAGGCCGCCGTGCAGCGGCGACCACGGGATCACCCCGAGGCCGTAGTGCCGCGCGGCGGGCAGGACTTCGAGCTCGATCCATCGCGTCAGCAGGTTGTAGATCGACTGCTCGCTGACCAACCCGAGGAAGTGGCGGGTCCGCGCCGCCTCCTGGGCCTGGGCGATGTGCCACCCGGCGAAGTTGGACGAGCCGAAGTACAGCACCTTGCCCTGCTGCCGCAGGACGGAGAACGCCTCCCAAATCTCGTCCCACGGCGTGTTCCGGTCGATGTGGTGCATCTGGTACAGGTCAATGTGGTCGGTCTGCAAACGCCGCAGCGACTCCTCGGCGGCGCGGCGAATATGGAGGGCGGACAGCATGCCTTCATTGGGCCAGTCGCCCATACCGCCGTAGAGTTTCGTGGCCAGCACTGTCTTCTCGCGACGGCCACCGCCTTTGGCGAACCACCGGCCGATGATCTGCTCGGTGATGCCCTCGCCTTTCTGCCAGCCGTAGACGTTGGCAGTGTCGAAGAGGTTGATGCCGTGCGCGAGCGCGCTGTCCATGATCGCGTGACTGTCGGGCTCGGTGGTCTCCGGGCCGAAGTTCATAGTGCCGAGCACGAGCCGGGAAACCGACAGGCCGCTGCGGCCGAGGTTGGTGTACTCCATAACCCCAACCTATCCCCGGAGCGGCTCCAGCTCAGTCCGAGCGAAACACCTCGATGGTGTGACGGGGTGGGTACGCTGCGATGTTGGACACGCGCGGAGGTTCGATGGGCAAGATCGCGGCGTTGGTCGTGCTGATTGGCGGTGTGGTGACGGCGGCCGCGCTGTGGCATCCGGTCGCGGCCGGAATCCTGGCCGCGGTGACCGGTGGTGCTGCCACGGTCGGCCGGGAGTTGTGGAAACGTCGACAGAAGCGCGTGGTCGAGCGGATCGACCGGCGGCTGTGGCAGTGGACGAGCCGGTTCTCGGTGCGCTACCGCGAGTTCGTACTGGCCAACTTGCGGTTCATCGATCTCAAGGGTCTGGCCACCGTCGGTTTCGCCACCCCTGAACTCGACGACGTGTTCGTCGACGTCAGCCTGGTGCACCGAGCGCCGCACGACATCGGCGAGGGTGTGGTCGAGCCGGTGGACACGGAAACCCGTGAGCGGCACAGCATCAGCGCGTTTCTCCATCAGGCACAACCAGCCATTCTGGCCGTCATCGGCGGGCCGGGCAGCGGCAAGACGACACTGCTGCGGCACACCGCCCGCCAGGTGTGCCGGGTCCGCAAAGGCAGGCGCCGGGAAGTGCCGATCCTGCTCTACCTGCGCGACCACGTCGACAAGATCGTCAACGACTCCAAGACGACCATCGCGAGCCTGGTGCGCGGGACCCTGGGCACACGGGGGGCCGACGAACCCGCGGGCTGGTTCGAGCAACGCCTCAAAGACGGCGACTGCGTTGTGCTGTTCGACGGGTTGGACGAAGTCGCACGGCACGAGGACCGGCTGAAGGTGTCGGCGTGGGTGGAAAGGCAAATCAGTCAGTTCCCCAAGAACGACTACGTGATCACCTCTCGCCCCCAGGGTTACCGGCACTCCCCGATCGCGGGCGCGACCGTCCTCCAAGTGCGTCCGTTCACCGACGACCAGGTCCGCACTTTCATCCGCGGCTGGTACCTCGCCGTCGAACTGCACAGCACCGGCAAGGCGACCGATGACGTCCGCCACCGCGCCTACACCGCGGCCGACGATCTCCTGCGCCGCTTGGACGGAGCCCCGGCCCTGGTCGATCTGACGGCGAACCCGTTGCTGCTCACCATGATCGCCAATGTTCACCGCTTCCGTGGCGCCCTCCCTGGCAGCCGCGCGGAACTCTACGGCGAGATCTGCCAGGTGATGCTGTGGCGCCGCCAGGAAGCCAAACACCTCAAGTCGACGCTGCCCGGCGACAAGAAGGAAGCACTGCTGCACGGCCTCGCCTTCGAGATGATGTGCAATGGTACGGGCGAACTCGACCGCGCCGCGGTCATCGCCGTGTTCCAGCCGCTGCTGCGTCGGCATTCGACAGCCATGACCTCGGAGGACTTCCTCGCCGACGCCTCGTCGAACGGCTTGCTCGTCGAGCGGGAGAACGGTCTGTATGCCTTCGCCCACTTGACCTTTCAGGAATACCTGGCAGCCGTCCACATCAAGGACAAGAACTTAGTGGCTGTCCTGGAAGAGGGCGTGAATGACCCGTGGTGGCGCGAAACGACGCTGCTCTACACCGCGTCAACCGATGCCGACCCGATCGTCGAAGCGTGTCTGCGCTCCGGCACCCTCGCCGCCCTGTCCCTGGCGTTCGCCTGCGTGGACGACGGCGCCGAGGTCGCTCCACACCTGCGCGCCAAACTCAACGACGAACTCGACCCGGTCAGCCTCGATCTCATGGTGCGGGTGATGCTCGGCAGGTACCTGCGAACCATGGTGCCGGTCGCCGACAGTGGCGTGATCACCCCGAATCCGGTGCCCATCGACCTGTTCCAGCTATTCCTCACCGCGACCAAAACGAAAGCATCCAAGGCGAAGAAAGAGAACGGGACGGTCGTCGGGGTGCGCTCCAACACGGCACTCGCGTTCGTCGACTGGGTCAATCTCAATAACGACACGCCAGTGCGATACCGCCTGCCAAAGCAGGACGAACTGGGGTCTGTCGATATTTCCGACCTCAGCGTGTGGACCGCCGACGGCGTCCTGTGGTCAGCGGGCCGCCACCCATATCTGATCACCGTTGAACAGATGCGCGACCAGATCAGGGCCGACTGGGACACAGACTCACTGATCGCGGTCTTGTTGAAGGACACGGCAGTGCATGCCCGGCGGATCACAAAGGAAAGCAGGCTTGAGGCGGGCCGTATCATCGACGAGGTTGTCGACAGGTTAACCGTGACCATCGATTCGCTTGAGCCGAGCAGGCTGAAGGAACAGGTGAATATGGTAATCGACCTGTGGGGAGAGTTCCGATCAGGCTTGACTTGGAGACCGTCCGGTGCGGAGTCAACCCACCTCGCAGAGCTTGAACATGACCTGCAACGGCACATCGAAGAGCTGATACAACTTGAGTCGGACGAGGAACGACACATCGCAGGCAGTGCAGAGCGCAGGGGAACCGCCCTCCAGCTCGCTGGTTCCGTGGTTGTCGGCACGGCTGTGCAGCAAGCGATACGCGAGTCACAGGCACTACCGACCGCATTCCGTTCGACGTTCCCTCCGGCGTTCGTCAGCGCCGCGGGTTTGGGGTGGGCGTGGAGCACCGAGCAAATCGCCCCGCAGACACTGCCCAGTCTCGTCGATGACATCCGTTCGCCGGTGCTTCAACACCTCGTCGGTTCGCCGTGGGGACCCGCTGTCGCACATGATGTCCTGAATCTCGCGGGAAGAATTTTCGGAGCGCCGGAAAGCGTTGATCCGAACGAGGCGCGAAAGGTGCGCTTGGCGACTCTCTGTTTGGCCGCGGAGGTCAAGTCTGAGGTGCTCGCCGAGGACTTGCGGCGGATCGCTGCCGGGGTGACGCTGCTTGAGATGCGGGCCAATGGGACCGCGCCGAAGAACGAGACGATTATCCTCACGGCCGATAGGCCACGGCGCCTTTCCGCCATACCGCCCAAGTAAGGGGAACCCCTGGGCGGTAAGCCAAGTGGGTGGTCGATGGGGCGTCGAGGACGTGGATGTCGGCGCGGGCACCGGGTCGTAGGACGCCGACCGCGCCGTCGCCGGATTCGCGGCGTAGGGCGCGGGCGCCGCCCCAGGTCGCCGCGTGGATGGCTTCGGTGACGGACATGCGCATCTGGAGGACGGCTGTGGCCACGCAGAATGCCATGGACGAGGTGTAGGACGATCCGGGATTGCAGTTGGTGGCCAGGGCCACCGTGGCGCCAGCGTCGATGAGCTTGCGGGCGTCGGGAAGTGGTTGGCGGGTGGACAAATCGCACGCCGGGAGGAGGGTGGCGACTGTGTCCGAACCGGCAAGTGAGTCCACATCGGACTCTGTCAGATACGTGCAGTGGTCAACGCTTGCCGCCCCCAGCGATACCGCGAGGCGGACGCCGGGGCCGGGGCCGAGTTGGTTGCCGTGGACGCGAAGTCCGAGGCCGTGCGCGGCGGCGGCGGTCAGCACGGCGCGGGACTGGTCTTCGTCGAAGGCGCCGGTTTCGCAGAAGACGTCCGCCCACCGCACGTGCGGGGCCACGGCGGACAGCATTTCTCCACAGACCAAGTCCACATAGGACTGTGCGTCCCATTCCGCGGGGACCAGGTGTGCGCCGAGGAATGTGACCTCGTCCACCTCCTGTTCCGCCACGCGGGCGGAGCGGAGTTCGTCGGCCACGGTCAGGCCGTAGCCGGTCTTGGTCTCCACATACGTGGTGCCCTGGGCCACCGCCTCAGCGACATGTCTGCGCAGGCCACGCGCCAACTCGTCGTCGGTGGCGGCGCGGGTCGCGGCTGTGGTGACGGCGATTCCGCCTGCCGTGTATGGCTTTCCAGCCATGCGGGCGGCGAACTCTTCGGTACGGTCCCCAGCGAAGACCAGGTGGGTGTGACTGTCGACCCAGCCCGGCAGGGCGGCTCGACCCTCGACGTCCACGCGGACGTCGGCGTCGGGAGCGTCGGAGGCCGCGCCCACCCAGGCGACCCGGTCGCCGTCGATGACCAAGGCCGCGTTGGACAGCACGCCCAGGGCGTCGTCATTCGTGGTGAGTTCACCGATTCCGGTGATCAACGTGCTCACGCCCACAACCCCACAATCGCCTTGTTCAGCATCCGACCCACGTCACCGAGGATGTGTTCACCGTTCCGCACGATGACACGGCCGCCGACAATCACCGTGTCCACATCAGACGTGCCTGCCGCCAGTATCACCTGCTCGGGAAGACAACCGGCCGTGCGCGGCGAATCCATTCGGACGGCTACGAAGTCGGCGGGAGCGCCTGCCGCGATTCGGCCCGCCGTGGGCCATCCGAGGCTGGCGTGGCCGGTGACAGTCAACGCGGTCACCAACTCGGTGGGAGCGATCCGGCCGCGACGACCGGTACGCAGTCGTTCCCCGTACTCCAAGGACCTGGCCTCGACAAACGGATCGACCACGGCATGCTGATCACTTCCCAGAGACAAGGGTGATCCCGCGTCCATCAGTTCCCGCGCGGGACCGATTCCGTCGGCGAGGTCGCCTTCGGTGGTAGGACAGAAACAGGCACCTGTCCGAGAATCGCCGAGTAGCGCGATGTCCTTGGCGGTCAGATGGGTAGCGTGAATTGCGGTCATTCGAGGGCCGAGAACACCGGCGTCGGCCAGCACTTCGGTTGGCGTGCGACCGTAAGCGGCTCGGCAGGCATCGTTCTCGGCAGGCTGTTCCGACAGGTGGGCGTGCAGTGGTCCCGAGTTGGCCTCGGCGACGTCGGACAACGAGTCCCGGGGAACCGCCCGAACCGAGTGGATCGCGGCCCCGACGCGGGTTGACGAGTCGTCGTTCAACTCCCGCACGCGTGACGCCCACCGGTCGACCGTGCCATCGCTGAACTGACGCTGCTCAGGGGAGACCGGTTCCCCGATTCCCCCCGCGAGGTAACAGGTGTCGAGCAGGGTCAGTCGGATGCCCGCGTCGCCCGCCGCTTGAATCAGCGCGGTTCCCATGGCGTTCGGATCGGAGTATCGAACACCGCCGGGAGCGTGGTGCAGGTAGTGAAACTCGCCGACGCAGGTGATGCCCGCCAAGGCCATCTCGGCGTATGCCGCGCGTGCCAACTCCAGGTATGTCTCCGGCGTGAGCTTGCCCGCGAGGGTGTACATGCGCTCACGCCATGTCCAGAATGTGCCACCGTCCCCGTGGGTCCGACCGCGCAGTGCCCGGTGGAACGCGTGCGAGTGCGTGTTGGCGAATCCTGGAAACACCAAGCCCGTCAAGCGTTCCGCATCCGGTGGTATTTCGTCCACTGTGGACAGATTGGCGATCAGGCCGTCAACGTCCACGGTGACCAGAACCCCGTCAGCGACACCGTTCGACAGCCAAGCGCGCTCACACCAGTAGGCGGTCATCGTGCGAGGTGCGCGAGGACGTCGGCGAGCGCTGTCACGCCCGCGTCACAATCGGCGGCTTCGGCGAACTCGGCGGGCGCGTGACTGATTCCGGTGGGGTTGCGCACGAACAACATCGCTGTTGGCACGTGTGCGGCGAGGATGCCCGCGTCGTGGCCCGCACCGGTCGGCAATGCCGGGACCCCGCCGAGCGCTTCGGCGAGTTCGTCTCGCAGCCCTCGGTCGAAGTGCACCGTGTCACCATAGGACTCTTCGGTCACCTCGACCGAACATCCCTCTTCGGCCGCGGCTGTTCGTGCGGCCTCGGCGATGTCCGCTACGACCTCACGAGTTCGCGCGTCATCCTCGGCGCGCGCGTCCAACAAGAGGTCCACAGTGGACGCGATGACGTTCGTTCCACCGGGCATCGGCACGATCCGCCCTACGGTGGCCCGCGCTCCCTCCACCCGCGACGCTGCCCGACGCGCGGCGATGACCACCTGCGCGGCGGGCAACATGGGGTCACGCCGGTCGACGAGCAGCGTCGCCCCTGCGTGGTTTCCCTCACCAGTGAATCGAAGGCGCCACCGGCCATGCGCCAGAATGGAACTGGCGACACCGACCGGCGCATCCAGGTCGACCAGTCCCCTGCCCTGTTCAACGTGCAGTTCCACGAACGTCCCGATCCGGTCCAGCGCGACCGGATCAGGTCCGAAGTGGGCCGGGTCGAGACCTGCGGACCGCACCGCGTCCGCCAACGTCACGCCGTCCACATCGGACAGGCGCAGCGCGTCGGCTGGATCGATCGCGCCCGCGAGCAGCCGTGAACCAAGGCACGCCACGCCGAACCGGCCGCCTTCCTCTTCGGCGAACACCACGATCGCCAACGGCTTGCCAGGCGTGAAACCTCGCGCCCGCAACGCATCCACCGCGAGCAGCGACGACACGACACCGAGTGGCCCGTCGAACGCGCCACCGCCGGGAACCGAGTCCAGGTGGCTTCCGGTGACGATCGCACCTCGCCCCGGCGCACCCCACCAGGCCCACAGGTTGCCGTTGCGATCGACCTCGACATCCAGCCCGCGCGCTCGCGCCTCGGCGGTGAACCACTCGCGCAGTTCCAGCTCCGGCCGGTCGAACCCGTGCCGCGAGTAGCCGCCTCGGCGTGGGTCGGCGCCCACGCCCGCGATGTCGCCGAGCGCGGTCATCGGTTCATCGGGATGACGACGTCCCGCTCGGCCGCGATCTCGTTCGCGCGCGGATAGCCCGCGTCAACGTGTCGGATCACGCCCATCCCCGGATCGTTGGTCAGCACTCGCTCGATCTTCTGGCCCGCCAACGCGGTCCCGTCGGCCACCGTGACCTGGCCCGCGTGGATGGATCGCCCGATGCCGACCCCGCCGCCGTGGTGGATCGATACCCACGTCGCGCCGGACGCGGTGTTGACCAGTGCGTTGAGCAACGGCCAGTCGGCGATCGCGTCGGACCCGTCTGCCATCGACTCGGTCTCCCGGTAGGGCGAGGCGACCGAACCGCAGTCGAGGTGGTCGCGGCCGATCACGACCGGCGCGGACAGCTCGCCGGAGGCGACCATCTCGTTGAACCGCAGGCCCGCCAGGTGCCGTTCACCGTAGCCGAGCCAGCAGATGCGAGCGGGAAGTCCTTGGAAGGCAACGCGTTCGCTGGCCATCTTGATCCAGCGGGCCAGGGACTCGTTCTCCGGGAACAAGTCGAGGATCGCCCGGTCGGTCGCGGCGATGTCCGCCGGGTCGCCGGACAGCGCCGCCCAGCGGAACGGGCCCTTGCCCTCGCAGAACAGTGGCCGGATGTAGGCGGGCACGAATCCGGGGAAGTCGAACGCGCGGCCGTAGCCGCCGAGTTTGGCCTCTCCGCGCAGCGAGTTGCCGTAGTCGAACACCTCGGCGCCCGCGTCGAGGAAGCCGACCATGGCCTCGACGTGGTCGGCCATCGATTCGCGCGCCCGGTCGGTGAACTCGTCCGGCTTCTTCGCCGCGTAGTCCTTCCAGTCGTCCAGCGCGATGCCTTTGGGCAGGTAGGCCAGCGGGTCGTGGGCGGAGGTCTGGTCGGTGACGATGTCGACCTCGACGCCGCGCCGCAGCAGCTCCGGCAGTACCTCGGCGGCGTTGCCGATCACCCCGACCGACAGCGGCCGCCGCTCCCGCTTGGCCTTCTCCACCCTGGCGACGGCGTCATCGAGGTCGTCGGCGAGTTCGTCCAGGTACCGGGTCTCGACGCGGCGCCGCGCCCGCTCGGGATCGACCTCCACGCAGAGTGCCACGCCGTCGTTCATCGTGACCGCAAGCGGTTGCGCGCCGCCCATGCCGCCCAGCCCGGCGGTCAGGGTCAAGGTGCCGCGCAGGGTGCCGCCGAACCGCTTGTTGGCCACGGCCGAGAAGGTCTCGTAGGTGCCCTGCAGGATGCCCTGGGTGCCGATATAGATCCACGAACCGGCCGTCATCTGCCCGTACATGGTCAGGCCCTGGGCTTCGAGCTTGCGGAACTCGGGCCACGTCGCCCAGTCGCCGACCAGGTTCGAGTTGGCGATAAGCACCCGAGGCGCCCACTCGTGGGTCCGCATGACGCCGACCGGTTTGCCCGACTGCACCAGCAGCGTCTCGTCCTCGGACAGCGTGGTCAGCTCACGGGTGATCGCCTCGAAGCTGCCCCAGTCGCGCGCGGCCTTGCCGGTGCCGCCGTAGACGACCAGGTCGTCGGGCCGCTCGGCGACCTCGGCGTCGAGGTTGTTGTGGAACATCCGCAGCGCGGCCTCGGTCTGCCAGCTCTTCGCGGTAAGCGTGGTGCCGCGCGCGGCGCGGACGGGTCGAGGTCCTGGGCTGGTCATGCTGTCCTCCCGTTGACGGCGTCCAACAAGCCGCTGCGGACGAGCCGCTCCGCCGCGGCGATTTCCGGGGCGAGGTGTCGATCCGGACCAGGTCCCGGCACGGTTTCGCGCAGCGCGGCGACGGCGGCGCCGGTAGCTGGCCCTGGCTTGAGCGGGGCGCGCATGTCGAGTGCGCGGGCCGCGGTGAGCAGTTCGATGGCGAGCACCGTGGTGAGCCCGTCGACCGCCTTGCGCAGCTTGCGCGCGGCCGACCAGCCCATCGACACGTGGTCTTCCTGCATCGCCGAACTCGGGATCGAGTCGACCGACGCGGGCACGGCGAGGCGCTTGAGTTCGGAGACGACAGCGGCCTGGGTGTACTGGGCGATCATGTGCCCGGAGTCGACTCCGGCGTCGTCGGCGAGGAACGGCGGCAGACCGTGCGAGCGGGTGACGTCGAGCATCCGGTCGGTGCGGCGCTCGGCCATGCTCGCCACGTCGGCGATGGGGATGGCCAGGAAGTCCAGGACGTAGGCGATGGGAGCGCCGTGGAAGTTTCCGTTCGACTCGACGCGACCGTCGGGCAGGACGACCGGGTTGTCGATGGCGGCGGCCAGTTCGCGGTCGGCGACGGTCTCGGCGTAGGTCAGCGTGTCCCGGGCGGCGCCGTGGACCTGCGGCGAGCACCGAAGCGAGTACGCGTCCTGCACGCGGGTGCAGTCGGGCCCTCGGTGGCTGGCCACGATCGGCGAGTCGGCCAGGAACGCGGCGATCCGGGCGGCCGAGTGCGACTGGCCGGGATGCGGGCGCAGGGCCTGGATG
>JALZNB010000465.1 GCA_030857905.1 Actinomycetota bacterium | reverse complement strand
TTCCCTCATGACGAGCACTCTAGGTAAACCCCTGCGCGGATGTGGCCAACACAGACGGGTGAAAACGGACTTCTCGGGTGTTACGGTGACCCCCGCATCGTGGCGCGTGGGCGCCCCTGTAACCCGTTGGAGGCAGGCGTAGCCATGCGCACAAGAACCTCGGTCTCGATTCTGGCCGCGCTGGCACTCACCGCCTCGGTGGGTGTCAGCGCCGTCACCGTGCCCCGCGGCGAACTCGCGGCCGCGCCGAAGGCGGTCACGGCGAACCCGGTCGGCGCCGAAGAGTGGATGTACCTCCAGCGCGCCAACCCCGACGGCTCCATCCCGGACGCGGCCGTCACCGAGGCGGTCGCGCAGTCCAACCAGATGGGTGCGATGAGCCTGGGTTCGCCGAGCACCGACCAGGTGTGGACCGGCCTCGGCCCGAGCAACATCGGCGGCCGCGTCCGGGACGTCGCCGCCGACCCCACGACCAAGGACCTCGCCTACATCGCCACCGGAACCGGCGGCCTCTGGCGCACGACCGACGGTGGCGCGACCTTCACCACCGCGTGGGACGACCAACTACCTCAATCGATGGGTGCGGTCGCGGTCGACTCCCAGGGTGTCGTCTGGGCGGGCACCGGCGAGCCCGACCACGGCGGTGGCTCGGCGTATTACGGCAAGGGCGTCTACAAGTCGACCGACCGCGGCGCCACCTGGGTCGCCATGGGCTTGGCGAACGGCGACACGATCGGCCAGATCGTCATCGACCCGCGCGACGACGACCGCGTGTTCGTCGCCGTGATGGGCGCGCTGCACGACACCGAACCCACCCGCGGCCTGTTCATGACCGAGGACGGCGGGGTCACCTGGACCCGCGTCATCGTCCCCGACAGCGCGTCCACCGGCGCGATCGACGTGAGCGTCAACAAGGCCAATCCCGACATCATGCTCGCCACGACCTGGGACAAGATCCGGGACGAGAAGTCGCGCATCTACGGTAAGAACTCGTTCCTCTACCGCTCCACCGATGGTGGCCGCACCTGGGCGAACATCCACCAGGCGCCGCTGCCGCAGAGCGCGGACGTCGTGGGACAGCCGGTCACCGCCACTTATGTCGGCCGCATGGGCGTCGACTTCAGCGACAGCGACCCCAACCGCGCCTACCTCATCTCCAGTACGGCCGGTGGCAACTTCAACGGCTTCTTCACCAGCGCGGACGCCGGGGCGACGTGGACCGCGGTCGGCGCGACATCCGGTGGCACCCTGCAGAGCATCAGTGGCGGGTTCGCCTGGTGGTTCGGCCGCGTCTATGTCGATCCGACCGACCCTCGGCACGTCTTCGTCGCGGGCGTCAGCCTCGCCGAGAGCCGCGATGGCGGCCTCACCTGGACGACGTCGCAGACCCCGCACGCCGACCAGCACGGCCTCGAATGGGACCCGTTCACGGCGGGCAAGGTGTTCCTGGGCAACGACGGCGGCCTCTACTGGTCGACCGAGAACGGTGCCGCTCGCGGCCTGTGGGCCAAGACCCGGCACCTGCCGGTGACGCAGTTCTACGCGATGGACGTCTCGGTCCAGGACGGCCGCAGGCTCAACGCGGGCTCGCAGGACAACGGCTCGCTGAAGTCGTGGGGCTCCGACAACACGGTCACCGGTGACTGGTTCAACTTCGTCGGCGGCGACGGGATGATGAACCGCATCGACCCGACGAACGACCGGAAGTACTACGGCTGCTCGCAGAACGGCGGGTGTCGCGGCTTCGTCGACGGCGTCGGCTTCTCCATGACGATCCCCGGTGCGCGCAAGAACTGGGTGGCCCCGCTCGAATTCGGTGCCGACCCGCGTTTCGTGTTCGGCGGCAGCGAGTACGTCAACCGGATGAACACCGACGCGGGCCAGCGTGTGTGGCAGCGGATCAGCCCGGACCTCACCGAGGGCACCGAGCCCCGTGCTCCCGGCTTCGGCACCGTCACCGCGATCGGCACGACGAAGGCCGACCCCAACCTGGTCTACGCGGGCACCGACAGTGGCCTGGTCTGGGTCAGCCGCAACGCGATGGCCGCCCCGGACCAGGTGACGTGGGAGAAGTTGCGGAGTCCGCTGTTCCCCGGCCGCTGGGTCACCCGCATCACGATCGATCCGCAGAACCCGAGTGTGGCGTGGGCCAGCTTCTCGGGGTGGCGCTCCGGCGACCCGTACCCGCACCTCGTCATGACTGACGACGGCGGCCGGACGTGGAGCGACATCGTGGGCAAGCGGGTACCGCAGGCGCCCATCAACGACGTCATCCGCCACCCGTCGAAGAAGAACTGGCTGTTCATCGCCACCGACGTCGGCGTCTACCGCACGACCAACCTCGGCAAGACGTGGATCAAGGTCGGAGCGAACCTCCCGCTCGTGCCGATCAACGACATCGACCTGCCCGAGGGCAGCGAGACGCTCTACGCCGCGACCTACGGCCGCAGCATCTGGACGACCTCGCTCGCCGACGCCTCCTGAGGTCGGCACGACCCTGAACCGGCAGCGCACCACCCGATCACCCCGGCGGCTCACCCCTTGGTGGACCGCCGGGGTGATCGCGCTGTCGGCGGTGTTCCTCGCCCCGCTCGTCGTGATGGTGCTGGGTTCCCTGCAGCGCCCGTTGCAGCCACCTCCCGACGGACTCGACCTCTGGCCGAACCCCGTCGAGTGGTCGAACTACACGACTGTGCCGTTGTTCATTCCGCTCGCCAGGCTGCTCCTGAACTCCCTGCTGCTCGTCGTCGTCGCGGTCCCGATCACCGTCGTGGTCACCTCCATGGCCGGACTCGCCGTCGTCACGGTTCGCGGCCGGGCACGCCGCTGGCTTCTCGGCCTCTCGGTCCTCATGTTGCTGGTGCCCGCGGCCGCGCTCTGGGTGCCGAGGGTGGTCCTGTTGCGCGGCATCGGCCTCAGCGACACACCGCTCACCGTCGCCCTGCTCGCGCTCGCCGGTACGACCCCCTTCTACGTGCTGCTGTTCGCGCTCGCCTGTTCGCGCATCCCCTCGTCACTGCTGGAGGCGGCGACGCTGGAGGGCCTGAGTCCGCTCACGGTGTGGCGCCGGATCGTGCTGCCGCTCACCCGCCCCGCGGTGGTGGCGGTCGCGGCGTTGTCCGGCCTGTTCTACTGGTCCACGTTCATGGATCCGTTGACTCTCGTGTCGTCGCCCGCCAATTGGCCGGTGTCACTGGGCCTGCGGAGCCTCAGTGAGATGGAGGTCGCTCTGTACCCGATCTACCTCGCCGCCGCGGTCATCGTGACCGCGCCCGCCCTGATCGCGTTCGCCATCGGCCAACGGTCGTTCTTCTCTTCGGTGGAACGATCGTGATCCTCCGGCGGGCACTCCCCGCGCTGGTGTTCTCGGTGTCGCTCGCGGTCGGTGCCTGCTCGGGTGGGTCAAGCACGGGTGACGCCGCCGCGACGGCACGGATCACCGTTCAAGTCCGGGCCGAGCCTGAAGAGGCAGCGGTCTACCGCAGCCTCGTCTCGGCGTATGAAGGAGCGGGTGGCGGTGAGGTCGAACTTGTCGCGGTGGGCCGCAGCGATCACCTCACCCGGCTGTCGACCGCGTTCGCCTCAGGAGACGCCCCGGATGTTTTCCTGATCAACTACCGCGAATATGCCCCATTCGTGCAGCGCGGAGCCGTGCGGCCGATCGGGCCGCTGCTCGAACGGCAGGGAATCGACCAGGCCGACTACTACAAAGAGCCGCTGCGCGCGTTCACCTACGACGGTGAGCTGCAGTGCATGCCGCAGAACATCTCATCCCTCGTCGTCTACTGGAACCGCGCGCTGTTTCAGCAGGCAGGCATCGCCCCACCAAAGGCGGGCTGGACCTGGGACGAGTTCACCCGCACAGCCCTCGCGCTGACCACCGGCGGTGTCAAGGGCGTCGGCATCGACCCGTCGATCACCCGGATGTCGCCGTTCATCTGGAGCGCGGGCGGTTCCATCGTCGACGACGACGCGGCTCCGACCCGCACGACCCTGCACGAACCCAAAGCCCGCGCCGCGCTTCAGGCTGTTGTCGACC
>JALZNB010000411.1 GCA_030857905.1 Actinomycetota bacterium | reverse complement strand
GGGCCCGCTCTTTTGTTCGCCAAACCGAACGAGCGGGGCTGCGTGTCACATTGACGTGCAGGCCACGGCACGCCTAGGTTCAACTTTGTTCATTTCAGTGAACGATCTGGTGAGGTGGAGATGACCGATCGGCCCGCGCGGCGCGACCCGTCGAACCTGGTGGCCGCCGAAGGCTTCCGCGATTTCGTTCGCGACGACTGGGGTCCCGCCGACCGACAGCCGCGCGTTGTCGCAGGCGCGGCCGAGGCTGCCGCGGCACACCGCGCGCGACTGTCCGCCGCCTTCCCTGGCAGGCGGATCGCCATCGCCGCGGGCCGAGCGCCAGTGCGCTCCAACGACACCGACTACATGTTCCGTGCCGACAGCGACTTCGCGTGGCTGACCGGCTGCTACGCCGAGGGCGCGGTGCTCGTGATGCAGCCGGGCGGCGGCGGCCACGACTCCGTCCTCTACCTGCGCGAGCCCGCCGGGCCCGCCGAAGAGGACTTCTTCGCCAACGCCCGCGACGGCGAACTGTGGATCGGCCCGACCCCCGGCCTCGCCGAATGGTCGCAAACCCTTGCCATCGTGTGCCGCCCGCTCGACGAGCTGTCGCGCGCGCTGCGCGGTCAACTGCCGCAAGTGTTGGCCACCAAGGGACTGGACCCGCTGCTCGACGCGCTCGTCGGCGCGCACAGCTACGAGCTGCGCACGACCCTCGCCGAACTCAAGCGCGTCAAGGACGACTGGGAAATCGGCCAGCTCCGCGCTGCCGTGGACGCCACCATCATCGGTTTCGCCGACGTGGCCCGCGAACTTCCAGAGGCCATCCGAGGCGGCGGCGAACGCTGGCTGCAGGGCACCTTCGACCGTCGTGCCCGCACCCTGGGCAACGGCCCCGGTTACGCCTCGATCGTGGCCGCGGGCGAGCACGCGCCGGTGCTGCACTGGACCCGCACCGACGGACCCGTCGCCGAGGGTGACGTGTTGCTACTCGACGCGGGCGTCGAAGTCAGCACGCTGTACACCGCCGACGTAACCCGAACCTTCCCGATCGCCGGCGAGTTCAGCGACGCCCAGGCCCGCGTGTACGACCTCGTCCACGAAGCACACCTGGCCGGTATCGCCGAGGTCCGGCCCGGTCGCGAGTACAAGTCCTTCCACAACGCGGCCATGCGCGTCCTCGCCGAAGGCCTGCACGACTGGGGCCTGCTGCCGTCCTCGGTGGACAAGGCCCTCGACCCCAACGGCCAACACCACCGCCGCTACATCGCCTGCGGCGTCGGCCATTTCCTCGGCATGGATGTCCACGACTGCGCCCGAGCGCGCGCGGAGACCTACCACGAGGGTTCGCTGGAAGCGGGCATGGCGCTCACCGTCGAACCGGGCCTGTACTTCCACCCGAACGACCTGACCGTGCCCCCTGAGCTGCGCGGCATCGGCGTGCGCATCGAGGACGACCTGGTGGTGACGACGACCGGGGCAGAGGTGATCTCGGCGACTCTGCCCATCACCCGCGACGGAATCGAACAGTGGGTCCGCACCCACCGCGGGTAGCGTGTGGACGACCGTGCTCGCAGGGAGGGCGGTTGGACACACTGGTCGGGAGCACAGAGGAGAACGCAGTGCCGGAGAACGAGACAGACACCAAGCCGGGCAAGCACGCCGCGCCTGAAGGCGCCGAAGTGCACCCCTTGATCGACCTGTCCCGCGACCCGAACCGGGGAAAGCCAGACCACGCGGCCGAGACCGAGTAAGAGAAGACACGGCCGGACAGACTGTCGGGCCAGGGGTGAACCCAGAACGCCGACCACGGGCCGTGGTCGGCGTTCTGTTTTTCGGGAAAAGTCACAGCGCCACAAAGGACCCGCGGCCAGAAACCAACTGTTCCAACGCGAGCCGTTCGACCAGCCCACGACACCGCTGCCCGCGTCGCGGCAGTTCATATAGAGGAAGGGCGGATCGCCGCAAAGCGGTCTACCGAACTTCGAGACATGCCTGTGAGAATCCAGAGAAATCACCACTCCCGTCCGTCAGTCACCCGGCCACCCGCCTTCGCTGAAGCACCAAATCCGCCCGATCCGCAGCGACAACCCCATCCCCCCACCCAGCCATGTCACTCACCGAACTTCGCCGCACCCGCACGCCGGGAAACATCGCGTCGAACTTCACATCAACCGCCCGAACCCGTTGCGCCAACACCGGCAGCAACCGGGTATCCCCAGCCTGGGCCTCCCGGCCCGCGGTCTCCAACCGTTGCCTGATCCGATGCGCGTACGCCATCAGAAAGGAATGCCGATAGGCCCGCGACCGTGATGGCGCGGTCAGCAACGCCCGCGTCGCCTGCACCTGCAACGAGGCCGAGAGCACGTCCACGATCTCGAGATCCGTCTCGTGGCCGACCACCGCGACACACCCGAGTTTGGCGTAGTACACCGAGCGGCACCGATTCGTCGTCGCCACCGCGTCAACCAGTTGCGCTTTCGGTGCCTGATAAGGCATTTCGAGCCAGAACCGACGCGCAGCGGCCTCCCGAGGCGCGGCTTGTTCGGTGAGAGCCTGGTCGAACGAATACCGTGCCATCAACTCCTGAGCTTTCGCCGACAGTGCCTCCGCTTCCTCCGGGTACGACGTCGACTCCGCTTTGGCGAGCAGTCCCCGCACCCGCACCAGTACCCGCCGATCGACCAGGTCGACCGGCAGGCCCGCCTCAAGGGAACCCGGCGACGGCACAAGGTGCGGCAACTGCGGCAACACCACCAGCGCGGCGATCAGTTCGACCACCGTGACCAACGCTTCTTCCGGTGACAGGCCCTCGCGGTGTGCCCACTGCGGCAGATGCGCGCGCCCGCGTTCCCACCACACGAACGCCCCGACCTCGACCAGTTGATCGCGCCACCGGTGGTGCAACCGCGCGGTCGGATACCGGGAGCACACCTCGGCGATCGCGTCGATGATCAGACTCGTGGCCCCGCGCGAGGTCGCCGCGACCACATCGGAGGGCAGCCACCCCCGCTGCCACAACAGTTCGAGCACCCGCGACAACGCGGCCCCCGCCGCGGCCCCCGCGCGTTCGGGCCCGTGCTCGGCCACCTCGTGCACCACCGCCATCGGCGTCACCCCGCCGCGCGCCAGCAGCATCCCCGCCTCGCCCAACCGTCCCGCGAGCACCGCGACCGCGACCCGATCCGTTCGCTCATATGTTCGCATGGACCTATCGTGCACCCGGGGTACGACAGAACAGCGCAGGGGAGGGGCTAGTGAGGTAGATCACCTTCAGGCGGGATGTTTGCTCTCCCCCGGGACGGTGATCCCGCACCCGGTCATCGACACGGGAAGCACGAAGTATTGCTCTCGATTTGGGGAATCCCCGCACCGAAGTAGACGTTGACCTTGGCGTGTCCTCTTTCGATATCCCGTTCTCGGTCCTCGACCTCGCGCCCGTCTCCAGCGGTTCCTCGGAGACCATCGCGTTGCGCAACAGCCTCGACCTGGCGCAGGTCACCGAGCGCTTGGGCTACCACCGATATTGGGTCGCCGAGCATCACAACATGCCAGGCATCGCCAGTTCGGCGCCCGCTGTGCTGCTCGCGCACATCGCGATGGCCACCTCGACGATCCGAGTCGGCTCCGGTGGGGTGATGCTGCCCAACCACGCCCCGCTGGTGGTCGCCGAGCAGTTCGGGATGCTGGAGGCGCTGCACCCGGGGCGGGTCGACCTGGGGATCGGCCGGGCGCCGGGCACCGACCAGGTGACCGCGCGGGCGCTGCGCCGAGCCACCGGCCCGATGTCCGCCGACGACTTCCCCGAACAGTTCACCGAACTGGTCAACTACTTCAGCAGCCCGGACGCGCGCGGGGTCAGGGCCGTGCCCGCCCTGGGCAACAAGCCCGACGTGTGGCTGCTCGGGTCGTCCGGGTACAGCGCGCAGGTGGCAGGCCTGCTCGGGTTGCCGTTCGCGTTCGCCCACCACTTCAGCGCGGAGAACACCCTCCCGGCACTCGCGCTCTACCGCGAACGCTTCCAGCCATCGGCCATCCTGTCCGAGCCGTACGCGATGGTGTGCATCCTGGCCCTGGCCGCCGAGGACGACGCGGCGGCCGAGAAGCTGTCCGAGCCCGCCGCGTTGCAGTTCCTGTTGCTGCGCAAGGGCAACCCGGGCCGGTTGCCCAGCCCCGAGGAAGCCGCCAACTATCCGTACTCCGACATGGACCGCTTGATGATGGAAGAGCGCCTGTCGGCGCAGATCATCGGCGGACCCGACACGGTCCACGCGGGCATCAAGGACATCCTGGCCGCCACCCAGGCCAACGAACTCATGATCACCACGATCGTGCACGACCACGCCGATCGGATCGCCAGTTACGAGCGCATCGCGCAGATGGCCGCGCTCTGAGTTCCGCGTCGGGGCGGTCGTGCCTGCCATGACCGCTGCCGGGCGCTGGACTACCACCAACGTGGATTTAGGGGACCCCGCGCACCTGTCAGAGCCCGCTTATCCTTGCTGCCTTCCGGCCCTGGGGAGGTTCGCGAGATGGACACCGCGCGGGGTCCGAGGTTGAGTGTAGCGAGTGTGGCGCACGCGGGTTGGTCTGGTGGGGGAAAACCTTCGGACCAGCGCGTTCGCGATCCAGGGGTGTTTCGGCCGCCGGGTCGCGCCGCAGCACAGGGC
>JALZNB010000395.1 GCA_030857905.1 Actinomycetota bacterium | reverse complement strand
GGTCGACCTGTCGGTCGGCACCCCGGTCGACCCGGTTCCCGGGGTCATCCAGGAGGCTCTCGCCTCGGTAGCCGACATCCCCGGGTACCCGACCACCCACGGCGTCGCGGCGCTGCGCGAGGCCGCGGTGGGGGCGTTGGCGCGTCGTCACGGCGTGATCGGACTCGATCCGGACGCGGTCCTGCCGACCATTGGTTCCAAGGAACTCATCGCGTGGCTGCCGACCTTGCTCGGCGCACGCGGGCGCACGGTCGTCATCCCGGAGTTGGCGTACCCGACCTACGAGGTCGGCGCTCTCCTGGCGGGCGCCGAGTTGGTGCGTTCCGACGGCTTGACCGCACTCGGCCCGGCCGCGCCCGCGATGGTGTGGCTCAACTCCCCGTCGAACCCGACCGGTCGCGTGCTGCCGGTGGAACACCTGCGCAAGGTGGTCGACTGGGCCAGGGAACGCGGCACCATCGTCGTCTCCGACGAGTGCTACCTGGCGCTGGGCTGGGACGCCGATCCGGTCTCGGTGCTTCACCCGTCCGTGTCGGGTGGCGACCTGACCGGAGTGCTCGCCGTGCACTCGCTGTCGAAGTCTTCGAGCCTGGCCGGCTACCGGGCCGGCTACGTGACCGGCGACCCGGCCTTGGTTCGGCAACTGCTCGACGTCCGCAAACACGCCGGGATGATCGTCCCCCGGCCGGTGCAGCAGGCGATGGTCGCGGCACTCGACGACGACCTGCATGTGGCCGAGCAGAAGGCCCGCTTCGGCAAACGCCGTGAGGTTCTGCGAGCCGCGTTGACGGCCGCCGGTTTCACGATCGACCACTCGCAGGCGGGCCTCTATCTGTGGGCCACGCGAGACGAATCGGCGTGGGACACCGTGTCCTGGTTGGCGGGCAAGGGAATCCTCGTCGCCCCAGGCACCTTCTACGGGCCCACGGGCGACACCCACGTCCGGATAGCCCTCACCGCGACGGACGAACGAATCGCGGCCGCCGCCGCCCGCATCACCTCCTGACCGACCTCGACAGCGGTTCGACGGTCTGCCGAAGTGCGCGGTCGGTTGCCGCCGCCCACTGGGAACGAGTCATCCGGTGCACGTGGCCTCTGGTGACCTCATCGGCATCCTGAGCCTTCGATACCCTGCCAGTGCCGGGAACATCGTGGCGCGGTGGAGGGGTCATCAAGGTCAAGGTTGGCGCACCGGTTCGGACGTTGCTCAACACCGCACAGGGCATTCTCGCCGAGTTCGCGCGGCTTGAGCAGCATCGGCACGCGCTCGACGCGCGAGCTTCCGAGCTCACCGATCGGGTGTGCCGGGCCGAGACCGACCGGATTCTGCGAGCCAAACCTGTCGCGGAACTTCGGGACCTGGTCGGCAAGGGAACCAGATTCGGCAAGCTGGAGGGATCCAGCTTCACCACCATCGCCGACGTCGCCAAGGCGCGTCCCGATCAACTCTCCGAGCTTCCCGGCCTCGGTGCGAAGTCGGCTGCCGACCTCGTGGCCGCGGCACGGCGGCTGTCCGTCCAAGTCCACGCGCAAACGACGGTGCGCCTCGACCCGGACCGGCCACACCGCGACCAGACCGCCTTGCTCGGCACCCTCGTCGCCTTGCGCGCGCTCGACGAGCGTTCGACGCACCTCAGGGGTGACATCGAACGGTTCACCCGCGAGATCTCACTGTTGATCGAGGTGGCCGAGCCCGCTACGGGCCGGATTTCCCTGTTCCTGGCAGGCAAGAACAAGCGTGCCGGCGCCGAGGCTGCCGTAGACCAACTCCACGATGTGTTGGGTGACTCGCGGATCGCTGGTCTGCGCGAAGCGGCAGCGGTAGCGCTCCAGCCGGAAACCCTTGACACACAGCAGTTGTGGCAGTCGTATGCGCGGGACGCGGCAAGCATCAACGCGGTGCTCTCCACGGTGCCGGGCGCGATCCGGTCGGATGACACCGAGGGGGGCCACGGACATGCCCCCTCGGAACTGGTGGAGCGGATCAAGGCCGTCCCGCTGGACACCAGCGGACTGACAGCCACGTTGCGCGGTTATCAAGTTTTCGGCGCCCAGTACGCGATCCTGCAGGAGCGTGCGATCCTCGGTGACGAAATGGGTCTGGGCAAGACGATCCAGGCACTGGCCGCCGCTGCCCATCTCGCGGCGAAGGGGCAGCGGCGAATGCTCGTCGTGTGTCCTGCCAGTGTGCTTGTCAACTGGCTCAACGAAATCGAGAAGCACACCACGCTGATCCCACGCGCTCTCTACGGTGCCGACCGGGAGACCGCCACGATGATCTGGCGCCGCGAGGGTGGTGTCGCGGTCACGACGTTCTCCACGCTCGCCAAGCTATCGCTGCCGAAGGACGTGGATATCGGCCTGGTGATCGTTGATGAAGCGCATTACGTCAAGAACCCCCAGGCACAGCGATCGCGGGCGGTGATCAAGGTGCTGGCGCTCGCACACCGGGCGTTGTTCCTCACCGGTACGCCGATGGAGAACAAGGTCGAAGAATTTCGCACTCTGATCGGTTA
>JALZNB010000374.1 GCA_030857905.1 Actinomycetota bacterium | reverse complement strand
GTGCGGCGTCGGCGACAATCAGCGGGCAGGTTTCACGTGAAACATGGATGGGGCACACCGGATGACCGAGCTGGACCGGACCGACCCGAGCGCAGTCGCGGGTGTCGTGTTCGGGGATCGACAAGAGCTAGCCGAGCGGTTCGTGGCGATGCTCGGACAACACGGGGTGGAGCGGGGGCTGATCGGTCCGCGAGAGGTGGACCGGTTGTGGGATCGGCACGTGCTCAACTCGGCGGTCATCGGGGAGCGGATCAACGAGGGGGTCCGGGTGGTCGACGTGGGGTCGGGCGCCGGGTTGCCCGGAATCCCGTTGGCGATCGCCCGACCGGATCTTTCGGTGGTTCTGGTGGAACCGATGGCGCGGCGGGTGGCGTGGCTGGACGAGGTCGTGGAGACTCTCGAACTGTCGTCGGTCACCGTGTTGCGTGGCCGAGCCGAAGAACCCGCCATCAAGGCGAGGGTTTCCGGCGCGGATGTGGTCACCGCGCGAGCGGTCGCTCCACTCGCCAAACTCTGTGGTTGGTGTTTGCCGCTGGCGCGGGTGGGTGGCGGTGTGCTCGCGCTGAAGGGGGCGAGTGCGGCCGAGGAGATCGAGCGGGACCGCGCGGCGGTGGCCCGCCTCGGCGGGATCGACCTCCGGGTGGAGTCCTGCGGTGCCGACGTGTTGGACGTGCCGACGACCGTGATCGTCATCGAGCGAGCGGCCGGGCGCGACCGTGTGCGGCGGACAAGGAAGGATCAGGGTGGACACCGGACCTGAGAACGGAGCGACGATGTTTCACGTGAAACGGCGGCTTCCGCAGCCGAATCGATCTGCGTTCGGGAGGTGTGCTGACCGGTGAATCAACCCACTCCCGCGTCCATCGCCGGTTGGACGCCGATCGCCGAGGAAGCCGCGCGGGCCACCCGGATCAAGCATCCGGGGCAGATGTTCCCGCGTCCCACGCATCGCCGAGTGATGACCGTGTCCAACCAGAAGGGCGGTGTCGGCAAGACGACCAGCACGGTGAACCTGGCGGCGGCGCTCGCGTTGCACGGGCTGCGCGTGCTCGTCATCGACCTCGACCCCCAGGGCAACGCCAGCACCGCACTCGGCGTCGATCACCGTTCCGGCACCCCGTCGGTCTACGAGGTGCTGCTCGGTGAGGTCACGCTCGCCGACGCCGCGCAGGTGAGCGACCAGTCCGATCGACTGTTCTGCGTCCCAGCCACCATCGACCTCGCGGGGGCGGAGATCGAGCTGGTCTCGATGGCCGCCCGGGAGTCCCGGCTCAAGGAAGCGCTCTCCGACGAGGCGCTGGATCAGATCAACCCGGACTACGTCTTCATCGACTGTCCCCCCTCGCTCGGGCTGCTGACCGTCAACGCGATGGTCGCCGCCCAGGAGGTGCTCATTCCGATCCAGTGCGAGTACTACGCGCTGGAAGGGCTCAGCCAACTGCTGCGCAACATCGAGCTGGTGCAGACTCACCTGAACCGCTCCCTGATCGTCTCCACCATCCTGCTGACGATGTATGACGGCCGCACCAAGCTCGCCGACCAGGTCACCTCCGAGGTGCGCCACCACTTCGGTGAGACCGTGCTGCGGACCGTCATCCCGCGCAGCGTGAAGGTCTCGGAGGCACCCGGCTACGGACAGACCGTGCTGGCATACGACCCCGGCTCCCGCGGCGCCATGAGCTATCTGGACGCCGCCAGGGAAGTCGCCGAACGAGGAGCGGAGGCGCCGCGATGAGTGCGACCGGACCGGCTGGACGCAAGGGCGGGCTGGGTCGTGGGCTCGCCGCGCTCATCCCCCAGGGACCCCCGGCGGGGTCTCCCGGGTTGACGCTGCCCATGCCACCGCCCCCCAACGGCGACTCCCCCGAGCCGAGGGCTCCATCGGGCGCGGTGGCGGGAGCGGTGTACCGGGAGCTTCCCGTCGCCTCGATCAAGACGAACCCGAGGCAGCCGAGGCAGGTCTTCGACGAGGACGCGCTGGCCGAGCTTGAGCACTCGATCCGTGAGTTCGGGCTCATGCAGCC
>JALZNB010000330.1 GCA_030857905.1 Actinomycetota bacterium | reverse complement strand
GTCGAGGAGACACCCGCGCCAACCGAAGCGGGGGTGATCCTCGATCTCGCCGCACGGCAGGGTCCACGGCCCCCGGTGGATGTCGGCGGCGCGGAACGCGTCCGGGCCGAGGAGCTGTCGCAGGGTCTGTGTCGCGTGGAACGCGCCCGCCGCGTCGTGGGCGACGGCCTCGACGGCCTCGGGTGTGATGGAAAGTCGGTATGCCCCCGGATGTGGCATCGCCCCCGGATCGACGACAACAGTGGCGGGATCGGTCATCCGCGCGATCGAGGTCACCGAGTGGGTCCCCACCCGTGATCGGGCCTGGACCGGGCGGGGAAGCAGGGCATCGAACCTGGTCATCCCGGACAGCCTCCTGTTGCGCTCTGTGCAACGCATGTTTCGTCAGTGGCAATTAAGCGATGGTAGAGCGATTTCCGACCAGGACACAAGGTCCGGTCAGGTCGGCGAAATCCACACCGGGCTTGCGGGAACACCCATCGAACGCTCAGAGGAACGCGTCAGGGGAAGGCGATGAAGCACGCACCGCGCACGGCCATGCTCCCGGCGGGGGCCCCGAGCAGACCGGTCTCGGGATCGCGGGGGAGCCACGTGACCGTCCCCGAATTCTGGTTGGCGACGTACAGCAGCCGCTCGCCAGGGGCGAGGACGCAGTGCCGTGGCCAAGCGCCGCCGGTGGGTGCGCTCTGAACCAGACTCGGCCCGTTCGCGCGCAGCACCGCGATCGCGTCCTCGCCGCGGGTGCTCGCGTAGAGGTGCTCGCCGGCCTCGTTGATCACGATCTCGGCGGGGTAGCTCGGGTCTGGCGCGTGCGGCCCGATCACCGGACGGGTGTTCGTGGGCGTGAGCGTGCCGGTCGTGGGGTCCCACCCGGCGGTGATGATCACCGGCCGCGACTCGCCGAGGATGTGGGCGCGGGTTCCGTCCGGGTGGAACACGAGATGGCGTGGACCGGTGCCGCGCGGCAACGACATGCGCGCGTGCGTGGTGATCGCCCCGGTGCGCTGGTCGACGCGGTGGGTGAAGACCGCGTCCAGGCCGAGGTCGACTGCCAGCACCCAGCGCCCGCTGGGGTCGGTCACGACCTGGTGGGCGTGCGGTTCGTCGCCCTCGTGGCGCAGCGCCCCGGTGCGGGGGCCGATCGACCCGTCCGGCCGGAGCGGATGCACAGTAACGGTGCCGTCGGTGTAGTGCGCGGTCAGCAGGAAATCGTGGTGGACGCTCAGGTGGGTGGGTCCCGCCCCACCCGTCGGCTGGGTGTTCATCACGGCGGGCCGGACGGGATCGCTGATGTCGACCGCGGTGACGCTGCCCTCGGGCCGCTCGCCGACCGTATAGAGCGTCCTGCGGTCGGCGGAGAACGCGAAGAAGGACGGCTCGGGCAGGTCCACGACCGTGCCGGTCGGGGTGAGTGCCCCCGTCGTCGGATCCGCTGTGGCCACGGTCAGTCCCGCGCCATCGAGGGTTCCTATGTAGACGGTCCGCACCTGATCGACCTTATCGAGTGGCCGGGGGTCGCGCCGGTGGGGCGACCGTGGTCGAGCACCGAAACCCCGTTGACCAGCACGTGCTCGATGCCGGTCGCCGGTCGGCGAGGGTCGTCGAAGGTGGCCGTGTCGGTGACGGTGTCCGGGTCGAACAGCACCAGGTCGGCGGCGTGGCCGACCCGGATCACCCCTCGGTCGGTGAGCCGCAGCCTGCGCGCGGCGCGCCCGGTCAGGTGGGCCACGCACTCCTCCAGGGTGAGCACGCCCAGTTCGCGCACATATCTCGCGAGGTAGCGCGGGAAAGTGCCCCACGCCCTCGGGTGCGGGCGGTCGCCGACCAGGAGCCCGTCGCTGCCCCCGGTGTGGGCCCGGTGTCCCATGATGGCGCGCACGTTGTCCTCGTGGCCGACGTGCATCAGGCAGGCCGTGCCCAGTCGGTCCCGCAGAAGGGTGTCCGCGTACAGGTCGAACGCGGTGACGCCTGCCCGCGCGGCGGACTCCGCGACGGTCTTGCCGACGAGATGGCGGTGCTCCGGTGAGCGCACGGCGTTGATCTCGATGGTGTCCCAGTCGACCGGGACACCGTGGCAGCCGTCGGAGCCGAGCTGTTCCAGGTCGACCCTGATCCGCTCTCTCGCGTCCATTGTGGACAGTCGAGCCAAAGTCGCGTCGAGCCCGCCTTCGGCCGCCCAGCTCGGCAGCAGTGCCGAAAGGTAGGTGGCGCCGGGCAGATAGGGATAACTGTCCAGTGTCAGGTCGCAGCCGTCATCGATGGCTTTGTCCACAAGGGACAAAAGTTCCCCCGCGCGGCCCGCGTTGACCGGGAAGTTCATCGTGGCGTGTGCCAGGTGCAGTGGACAGCCGGACCGGCGCGACACCTCGATCATCTCCGCGTAGGCGTCGAGCGCGCCCGCGCCGTAGCTGCGGTGGTGCGGACTGAAGTAGCCCCCACGTGCGGCCACGACCTCGCACAGCGCGACCAGTTCCGCGGTGTCGGCGTACATTCCCGGCGAATAGGTCAATCCGGCGGATAGCCCGATCGCGCCTTGGTCCATCCCGGTAGCGGTGATCTCCCGCATCCGGTCGAGTTCGGCCGGACGCGGCGGCCGGTTCTCCCAGCCGAGCACCAGCATCCGCACGGTGCCGTGCGGCACAAGGTAGGCGGCGTTGACCGCGATACCCCGGTCGAGGCGGTCGAGGTAACCCCCGACCCCGCGCCAATCCCAGTCGAAGCCGGGCGGGTCACCGTTCCACCCGGCGAGCTGGGCGCGGAGCGCGTCGAGCGTGGTGTCGTCGACCGGCGCGTAGGACAGGCCGTCCTGTCCCAGCACCTCCAGAGTCACCCCCTGGGACACCTTCGCCAGATGGTCGGGCTCGGCGAGCAGTCGCAGGTCGGAATGCGAGTGCATGTCGATGAACCCGGGCGTCAGGACCAAACCCGTCGCGTCGACGGTCGTGCCCCCGCGCAGCCCCAGCCCGATCTCGGCGATGCGGTCGCCCGCGACCCGCACGTCGGCCCGGAATCCCGGCGACCCGGTGCCGTCGACGATCGTCGCCCCTCGGTAGACGCGCACGATGTCAGAAGAAGGTGCGGACGAGATCGGTCACGGTCTCGCCGTCGGTGTCGGTGACCGGCAGCAGGGACCACTTGTCGAAGGTCGTGCACGGGTGCGAGAGACCGAGCCCCACCCAGTCGCCTACCTCGACCGGCGCCTCCGCGCTGAACGAGAGGAACGCGTGCTGGTCGGCGAGCGCGGTGACTTTCGCCCCGGTCAGGGGCCGGACACCAGCCGCGGTGCGCAGCAGTTGCGGTTCGGGCAGACCGATGTCGTAGGGCACATCGCGTTTGCCCGCGGCCAGCAGTGCGAGGCCGGGCTCCGGTTGGGAGACGACCTGCGCCCACGCCCGCAACGCCGAACGGAACGTGGGCCCGTCGAGTCGGGAATTCGCGCCCAACGGCGAGATCGAGCGGTAGTGGCCGTCGTCGTGGGTGATGTAGGCGCCACTACGCAGCACGGGCAGCACGTTGAGGCCCGCGGGCCACGGCACGGTGAGCGCGTCGGCGACGAGGTCGAAGAACGCGCTGCCGCCCGCGGAGACGATCACGGTCGGGGTCTCGAACCGCAGTGCGGCCACAACCTCGCGCATCCTGCCGAGGTACTGCTCGACCACGTGCAGCGTCGACT
>JALZNB010000291.1 GCA_030857905.1 Actinomycetota bacterium | reverse complement strand
GGCGGTGATGGCCAGCACCGGCTGATTGGCGCCTTCCTCGACGGCCAGTGCCGCGACGACCAACGGTCGGGCGGCCACCGGGCCGTCGAGGGCGAGCACCGGCGAACCAGCCGCTTCGATGACGGCGGCACAGGCCGGGTCGGGCAGGATGGCGTCGAGCAGACCGTGCAGCGGTGCCTTGGACACGACGGCGGTGAGGCCTTTCCGTGCGGGAGAAACGCGGACAGACCCCTGCCTGGGATCTTGCGGCCACAGGCGGGGGTTCTCGGGCTCCAGGGTACGGCGTGGCACCGACGGATGCCGCGCGGACCGGACCGGTCAGGCGGTCGGCAGCGGCGGCGCGGCCTTGAGCGAGCGGGCCACCGTCCTGAACTCGTCCTCAGAGCCGTTTCCGGTGATCAGCACGGTTGTCCCGGCCAGATCCGCGACCCAGACCCGCTCGTCACGGCGCCCTGGGTGGACTGCCCATTTCGTCCCGTCGACGTCCACATCGCCCCGCGCCGACGACGCTGTTCCCGTCTCCACGGCGAGCAGGTCCGCCATCGGTGCCGACGACTGGCTCAGCTGCACGAACCGCTCTGGGGTCAGCCAACCCGCGCGCACCACCACCGAGGTCGGCGGCACCGACGAGGTGCTGGTGGAGTTCGCGCGCCACTGCTCGGGAACCCGCGGCAACCGGATCGGGAAGCCCACGCTGGGGGCCAGGCGGGACAGGTCGCCCCGGACGTCGACGACCGGCGCGTCGGCCGGATCGGCCCGCGGCGCACCGGGCTCGAACGAGCAGCCTCTGGTGAGCAACACCAGCGGCGCGATGATGAGCAGCAGGGCGAGCAGGGACAGGAACATGTCCCTCGGCCCATGGCTGAGCCGTTTGGCCTGGGGATCTGGGCGCTGAACCACCCCGTCATCGTCGCAGGTCGGCCGGAACCGCGTGACGAGGCTCCCCCGCTGTCGTCCCCAGCGACCCGCGCTGATCTGGGAGGATTCGGACCGGTCTGGTAACAGCGAGACCGCGTGTCGACCCGGGAGGCAGTATGAGCACCTCGAACCCGTCCACCAGCGGCAGGCGCAGAGAGGCGCCGGATCGCAACCTCGCGCTGGAACTGGTTCGGGTCACCGAGGCCGCGGCCATGGCGGCCGGGCGGTGGGTGGGTCGAGGCGACAAGATCGGTGGCGACCAGGCGGCTGTCGACGCGATGCGCAAGCTGGTCGGCACGGTGTCTATGCGCGGTGTGGTGGTCATCGGCGAAGGCGAGAAGGACGAAGCGCCGATGCTCTACAACGGCGAAGAAGTCGGCAACGGCGACGGCCCGGACTGTGACGTCGCGGTCGACCCGATCGACGGCACGACGCTGATGTCGAAGGGCATGCCGAACGCCCTCGCGGTACTGGCGGTCGCCGAGCGCGGCGCCATGTTCGACCCGTCCGCGGTGTTCTACATGGAGAAACTCGCGGTGGGCCCCGAGGCGGCCGATGTGGTCGACATCACCGCGCCGGTCGCGGAGAACATCCGGCGGGTGGCCAAGGCCAAGCACAGCGACGTGTCGGACGTGACGGTCTGCATCCTCGACCGGCCCCGGCACGACAGCCTGGTGAAAGAGGTCCGCGAGGCGGGTGCGCGCATCCACTTCATCTCCGACGGCGACGTGGCGGGCGCCATCTCGGCGGCGCGACCGAACACCGGCGTGGACATGCTCATCGGCATCGGCGGCACCCCGGAGGGCATCATCGCCGCCGCCGCGCTCAAGTGCATGGGCGGCGCCATCCAGGGCAAGCTGTGGCCGAAGGACGACGCGGAGCGGCGCAAGGCGCTCGACGCGGGCCACGATCTCGACCGGGTGCTGCTGACCGACGATCTGGTCAGCGGCGACAACATCTTCTTCTGCGCCACGGGCGTCACCGATGGTGACCTGCTGCGTGGCGTGCACTACCGGGCAGGCGGGTGCACGACCCAGTCGATCGTCATGCGGTCGAAGTCCGGGACCGTGCGCATGATCGACGGCTTCCACCGGCTCACCAAGCTCCGCGAGTACTCCTCGGTCGACTTCGACCGGGAGCACGCGGGCGTCGACGAGGAGCCGCTCCCGCCGCTGCCGTAGGTCACCGTGTCCGGTCCGCCCGATTCAGCAGGGGCGGACCGGTCTCTTTTCGCGTATCCCCACGTAGATCGGTTACCCCACCCCGCGGCGGTAATGGATTTGTCGCGCACGACAACCTTTCCGGATGCCACAACGTCTTGGTCATTGAGGGTTGTCAGATCGCGGGACGCTGTGCCGGTGCCCCGCCGAGAGCTGGGGAGCCGATATGCGCGTCAAACTGATTTTGGGGATCGGGGCCACGGCCATGCTGCTGTCCGCCTGTGTGCCGGGCCAAACCACCGCGGCACCCGTACCCGTTGCCGCTGCTCAGGAAGCGCCTCCCATTACGACGACGCGCGCTCCCACCACGGTGAAGCCGACGACGACAACCGCGAAGCCCAAGCCAAAACCGACCATGACCAAGACGAAGCCCAAGCCGAAACCGACCGCCACCAAGACGAAGCCGAAGCCGACAACGGTCAAGCCCGCGCCGAAACCGGCCGGGGCGCCGTGCTCGGCGAAGGCCCGCGCGTGCATCGATCTGTCGGCCAACCAGTCATGGCTGATGAGCGCCGGGAAGGTCGTCTACGGTCCCGTGCCCATCACCCACGGCCGCGCGGGCTTCCTGACTCCTCCCGGCACTTTCCACGTGGGCTGGAAGGACATCGACCACAAGAGCAGCGAGTTCAACAACGCGCCGATGCCGTACTCGGTGTTCTTCAACCAGGGCATCGCGTTTCACGAGGGCAGCCTGAAGCAGAAGTCACACGGGTGCATCCACCTGTCGAACGCCGCGGCCAAGAAGTTCTACAACGACCTCAAGGTCGGCGACGTCGTCCAGGTCGTGCGGTAGGCGGGTCGGTCGGGTGCCGCGGGAACAAGCCTCTTGTTCCCGCGGCGAACCTCGTCACTCGGCGTTGCTGGAGTGGCCGGGGAACAGGTGTGCTTCCGGGTTCAGCGCGACGGCGATGTTGTTCACCGCGGTCGCGGCCTCACCGAAGCCGGTCGCGATCAGCTTCACCTTTCCCGGATACGCCGCCACATCGCCCGCGGCGTAGATCAGTTCGCGCTTGGTGCGCATCGTGCTGTCGACCGTGATCGAGCGGTGGCTGATCTCCAGTCCCCACGCTTCGATCGGGCCGAGGTCGGCGGTGAAGCCCAACGCGGCGACGACGGCCTGTGCCGGGAGAACGACGGTCTCCGTGCCGACGGCGAGTTCGACCTCGCGCAAACCCGCGTCGTCGCCGCGGAGCGCGGAAACCTGGGCGTCGGTGATGATCCGGACACCGAGGTTCTCCACCTGGCGCACGGTCGACGGCATCGCGCGGAACTTCGCGCGGCGGTGCACCAAGGTCACCGAGCGGGCGATCGGGTGCAGCGCCAGCGCCCAGTCGAACGCGGAATCGCCACCGCCGACGATCACCACGTCCTGACCGAGGTGCACGTCGAAGGACGGGACGAAGTGCACCATCCCGCGCCCCAGCCAACCGTCGCCCGCCGGCAGCGGCCGTGGGGTGAACTCGCCGATCCCCGCGGTGATCAACACGGCCTTGGCCCGCACGATGACGCCGCCGTCGAGGTCGACCTCGAAACGTCCATCCACTTGGGACAACACGTGCGCACGACGGCCCAGCAGGTAGGTCGGCTTCCACTGGTCGGCCTGCTCGACCAACGCCGTGACGAGATCACGCCCGCGCACACCGGGGAACCCGGCGACGTCATAGATCATCTTCTCCGGGTACATCGCCGTGATCTGACCGCCCGGCTCCGGCAGCGAGTCGACAACGGCGGTCGACAGCTCCCGGAAACCCGCGTAATAGGCGGCGAACAGACCCGTGGGGCCTGCGCCGACAATCAGGAGGTCGACTTCGGTCGGAGCGGTCATGAGTACCTGCTCTCGGGCGTGGTGGGCGTCCTAAGCCACCATAGGGCCTTCGACAACGCGCATGTGGGCGAGCCGACATGCCTGGGGTCCCCTCTGGGGTGAGACTGGACCCATGGCCGACTTCCGCATCGAGCACGACACCATGGGCGAGGTCCGCGTTCCGGCGGACGCCCTCTACCGCGCGCAGACGCAACGTGCCGTCGACAACTTCCCGATCTCCGGACGCGGTTTGGAACGCAGCCAGATCCGCGCGCTCGGCCTGCTCAAAGCCGCCGCCGCGCGGGTGAACAGCAGACTCGGCGTGCTCGACGCCGAGATCGCCGAGGCGATCGCCGCCGCCGCGGAGGACATCGCCGAGGGCGACCACGACGCGCACTTCCCGATCGACGTGTTCCAGACCGGGTCGGGCACCTCGTCGAACATGAACGCCAACGAGGTCATCGCCACCCTGGCCAGCCGCGCTCTCGGCCGGGACGTGCACCCGAACGACCACGTCAACGCCTCACAGTCGTCCAACGACACGTTCCCGACGACGTTGCGGGTCGCGGCGACCGAGGCGATCGTCGTCGACGTCATCCCGGCCTTGGAGCACCTCGCGACAGCCATCGAGGCCCGTGCGGCCCAGTGGGCCGATGTCGTGAAATCCGGGCGGACACACCTGATGGACGCGGTCCCGGTGACACTCGGCCAAGAAGCCGGGGCATGGGCCGCGCAGGTCCGCTACGGGGTGGAGCGCCTCCAGTCGACGCTACCCCGGCTGGGCGAATTGCCGATCGGCGGAACGGCCGTGGGCAGTGGACTCAACGCTCCAGACGGGTTCGGCGCGGCGGTGTCAGCGGAACTGGCGCGGGTCACCGGGCTTCCGCTGACCGAAGCACGCGACCACTTCGAGGCCCAGGCGACCCAGGACTCGGCCGTGGAGGCCTCCGGGCAGCTCCGCGCGGTCGCCGTCAGCCTGTTCAAGATCGCCAACGACCTGCGCTGGATGGGGTCCGGTCCCCGCACCGGTCTGGCCGAGATCGCGCTGCCGGACCTGCAACCGGGATCATCGATCATGCCGGGCAAAGTCAACCCGGTGATCCCCGAAGCGACGATGATGGTTGTCGCGCAAGTGATCGGCAACGACGCGACAGTCGCGTTCGCGGGCAGCCAAGGCAACTTCCAGCTCAACGTGATGCTGCCGGTGATCGCCCGCAACATCCTCGAATCGGCGCGGCTGCTCGGCGCTGTTGCACGACTGTTGGCGGACAAAGTGATCGCAGGTATGGAACCTGACGTCGCGCGGATGCGGGAGCTGGCCGAGTCGTCGCCGTCCATCGTGACGCCGTTGAACAAGTACCTCGGGTACGAGGAAGCCGCCTCTGTCGCGAAGCAGGCGCTCGCTGAGCACAAGACGATTCGGGATGTCGTTGTTGAACGTGGGCATGTGGATTCTGGGAAGGTGACGTTGCGGGAGTTGGAGACGGCGCTTGATGTCTTGGGGATGGCTCGGGGTGGATGAGTTCGCGTCCGTAGCTGCGGTTGTCCTTTTTGGACAGTTCTCGATGGGGGCTTTTCTCCTGGTGCGCTGAGGATTGGGTAGCTTGCTCCCTCTTTTTCGAGTGTCCAACCCTGGGGCGGGGGGAGAAGGGACCCTGGGTTGTGGGCCGGTATGACCTGCCGTTGTCGGGGTAGTGGGGCAGCATGGGGCTGTGCTCACATTCGGCGAGGTCGTGGCGGTGTCAGCCGAGATCGGGGCGACTCGGTCGCGGCTGTTGAAGGTGGCGGCGCTCGCGGGCATTCTGCGTCGGGCCGAGGGCGAGGCCGAGGTTCGGGCCGAGGGCGAGGCCGAGGTTCAGGCCGTTGTGTCGTTTCTGACGGGTGCGCCTCGGCAGGGGCGGATCGGGGCTGGATGGCGGACGATCGTCGGTGTTGTCGCCGAGCCCGCGGTCGAGGCCGGGCTGACCGTGACAGGTGTTGACGCGGCGTTCGAGGAGGTTTCGGGGACCGGCGGGGTTGGTTCCTCGGCTCGGCGGGCGCAGGTTCTCGGGGCGTTGTTCGCTGCGGCCACCGTCGATGAGCAGCGGTTTCTCCGTGCGCTGTTGACCGGTGAACTCCGTCAGGGCGCGCTGGAGGGCGTCATGCTGGACGCGGTGGCCAAGGCGGGCGAGGTACCCGGAGAGGCGGTGCGGCGGGCGTTCATGCTCTCCGGTGCCCTGCCCGCGACGGCGTGGGCCGCGCTGTCCGGCGGCGCTGAGGCGCTGTCGGCGTTTCGGCTCGAACTGGGCAGGCCAGTGCGGCCGATGCTGGCCTCGCCGGGGTCATCGCTCACCGAGGCGTTGGCGGAACTGGGTTCCTGTCTGATCGAGTACAAACTCGATGGCGCGCGCGTCCAGGTGCACAAGAATGGCGACGACGTGCGTGTCTGGACCCGGACACTGCGCGAGATCACCGCCAGCGTGCCGGAACTGGTGAATCTGGTGCGGAGCCTGCCCTGCCGCGCGGTGGTACTCGACGGCGAGACGTTGGCGCTCGGCGACGACGGCAGGCCCCGGCCGTTCCAGGAGACGATGAGCCGCTTCGGCAGCACTGTCGAAGAGCAGGTGCGGGCGTTGCTGTTGCGGCCGTACTTCTTCGACTGCCTGCACCTCGACGGTACTGACCTCATCGATGAGCCGTTGCGCACGCGCCGCGAAGCGTTGGCGCGTGCGGTGGGTGAGCACGTCATCCCGGGGGCTGTGGAGCCGAGCACCGCCGACGCGGAGGCGTTGGCCGCGCGGGCGCTGTCGGCCGGTCACGAAGGGG
>JALZNB010000242.1 GCA_030857905.1 Actinomycetota bacterium | reverse complement strand
GGAATTGGCCGAGTATGAGGTGGCCGTGAAGAGTGCGCTGCTTACTCAGTATACGGATATATTCTTGATTACTTCGGTTGTGTGTTTGGTGGGGGCTGGGGTTGGAGTGTTGATTCGGGTTCGGGATTCGTCGGGCGTAGTAGCTTAGAAGCGATCCTTGAGGTGGCTTGCCCCCTCTTTTTCGAGTGTCTAACCCTGGGTTGCTGGTTGGGGTTGCTACTCGTGTTATTTGCTTGACGCATCCGACTTTTGGCTTTTTACCGTGCTTTTCAACCGGTGCAGCGGGTGTCTGGCGCTGGTAGCGCCAAGTCGACCAGGTATCTCGTGCCTGCGGTGTCTATACACTCGTCGTTTTGTAGAAATATGGTGTGTTGGGTGGCTTCGTAGGTCAGGAGGCTCGCGTTGAGGGCTTTCGCCAGGTTCACGCCTGCCTGGTATGGGGTGGCCGGATCGCCGGTCGTGGAAATGACCAGGAGTGGGGGGACTCCGTCGACCTTGGGCTGGTGTGGGGAGCTGGTGTTCGGAACCGGCCAGAAGGCGCACGGGTCCAGTGCGGCCAGTGGTGGCTCGGTGTCGGCGAGGAAAGTGTCCTTGGTCGCGTCAACGACCTTCTGTGACACCTGGGCCAGCACCGCGCGGTCGGTGATCCGGGGCTCGTCGACGCAGCGAATGGCGACGAGGGCGTCGAGGGTGCCGGAATACTCGCCGTTCTCGGCGCGGCCCATGTAGGTGTCGGCGAGCAGCATCAGGTTTTCGCCTTCGCCCGCCGCGAGGCCGGACAGGGCGGCCGCGAGGAATGTCCACAGTTCGTCGTTGTAGAGCGCCGCCGCGATGGCCGTCGTCGCGTCGCCCTCGGAGAGTTTTCGGCCGTTCGCGACGGCGATCGGTGCCTTGTCCAGTGGGTCGAGCAGCGCGCGCAAGGCGGTTTTGTCCCGCACAGCGCACGAACGTTGCTGTCCACACCAGGCGAAGAAGTCGGCGAGTGCCTTGTCGAAGCCCTTGGCCTGGCCGATCACCTGCTGGGCCGGGTCCTCAAGCGGGTCGACCGCGCCGTCGAGGACCATCGCGCGCACGTTCGCCGGGAACGCCTCGGCGTAGGCGGTACCGATCCGGGTGCCGTAGGAATACCCCAGGTAGGTCAGCTTCTCCTCACCCAACGCGGATCTCATGACATCCATGTCCCGCACGACATCGCGGGTGCCGACGTTGGCGAGCAGCTCCGGTCCGCCGCTGCGCTGGGCGCACTTCTCGGCGTAAGACCGGTTCTCCGCCTCTTCGGCCTCGACGGTCGCGTTCGCCGGTTCGAGCCGGTCGAGGTCGGTTTCCTCGCCGGTCAGGCAACGAATCGTGGGCTCGCTCGCGCCGATCCCGCGCGGGTCGAAGCCGACCAGGTCGAACCGCTTCTCCACCTCGGAGTCGGCGATGCGCGAACTGATGGTCGCTGCCGCGGACATGCCGGACACACCGGGACCGCCCGGGTTGATCAGCAGAACGCCGATCCGGTCTCCGGTGGCACGCGTGCGCAGCAGACCAATGCTGATCTTCGTGCCGTCCGGCTTCGCGTAGTCGAGTGGGACGGTCAGCAGCGCGCAGCGAACACCTCTGCGGGCGAAAGCGCCGCGACTCTCGTCGTCGTGCGCCAACGGCCTACAGTCCCGCCAGATCAACTTCTGGCCGTAGAACGGCGCCAGACCAGCGGGTACCGGGCCTTTCGGGCCGAGCTGCTCGACATCCCCGCTCTTGGCACGGCCATCGGCCTGCACGGTGCACGCGCTGAGCACGGCGATCATCAACACAGCTATCAGCCGACGGAGCACTCCACCAGTGTGTCAGCCGGAACAGCGTTTGCCGTCTTCCGGCAACGCGAGTTCGGTCAGGTAGGCGGTGCCCATGTCGTCGACACAGCGGATGCCCTGCAAGAACACCGTGTGCTGGGTGGCCTCATAGGTCACCAGTCGACCTCCTAGAGCCTTGGCCAGGTTGACGCCCGCTTCATAGGGAGTGGCCGGGTCACCGGTCGTGGAAATCACTACCGTCGGTGGCAAGCCGGTGACCTGCGGCAGGTGCGGTTCGCTGGTGTTCGGCACGGGCCAGAACGCGCAGGCGTCGAGGGCTGAGGTGGCCGGTGTCCCGTCGTCGAGGAACGGCGCGGCCTCCTTGTAGCGGCGCTGCGCGGTGAGGACCGTCTCCCGGTCGGTCACCCTCGGGTCGTCGACGCAGCGGATCGCGGTGAACGCGTCCTGGGCGGTCGAGTAGCGCCCGTCCCGCCCACGTTCCAGGTACGCGTCGGCCAAGGTCATCAGGGTGCGGGCGCGGTTCTGCTCAAGTTCGTTGAGGCCCGTGTTGAGCAGCTCCCACAGGTTCTCCGAGTACAACGCCTGGACGACCGCCGTCGTCGCGTCGGAGTAGGAGAGACGACGCCCGTCGCCGGTCTCGATCGGCCGGGTGCCCAGCGGGAGGATGAGCTCGCGGTAGGCGGCCAGCGCCTTGTCGGGAAGCTGGCCGAGTGCGCAGTCCTGCCGCTGGACGCACCAGGCCACGAAGTCGTCGAACGCGCTCTGGAAGCCCTCGGCTTGCGCGACCAGCTCCTCCACGACGTCCTGAGTCGGGTCCAACGCGCCGTCGAGGACCATCGCGCGCACGTTCTTCGGGAACGCCTCGGCATAGCCACTGCCGATCCGGGTCCCGTAGGAGTAACCCACATAGGTGAGTTTTTCGTCGCCGAGGACGGATCGGAGAACGTCCAGGTCGCGCACCACGTCCCTGGTGCCGACGTTGGCGAGCATCGCCTCACCCTTGCCCGTACGCGCGCCGCACTTGGCCGCGTAGTCGCGCTCGTCGGCCTCGGACTTGGCGACGCCGTCCGCCGAGGTGTCGAGTTCGTCGTCGTCAGCGCGTTCCGCGTCGCGCTCCGCGTCGGTGAGACACCGGATCGTGGGCTCGCTCGAACCGACCCCGCGTGGGTCGAAACCGACGAAGTCGAACCGCTCGCCCAGGCCTGCCGCGCTCAGCCGCACCGCCGTCGACAGTCCCGCCGCGCCCGGTCCGCCCGGGTTCACGATGAGCGAACCGACGCGGTCGTCGGTCTTTCTCGCGGGCGCGCGCAAGATCCCGATCCTGATCGTCTCGCCGTCGGGCTTCGCGTAATCGAGGGGAACGCTGAACCGGGCGCACCGCACGCCAGGAGTCCGCAGCGGCTCTTTGTCGGCGTCCGTCGTGGCGTAGGGCGCGCAATCTTCCCAGGTCAGCGCTTGTCCGTAGTATCTGTCCATACCCGGAGGCACGGCGCCTGCGGGACCTCGGCGTTCGGTTTCGGGAGCCGAGGGCCGCGGCGCGGCGCACGCCGAGATGACGAGCAGCACCGCGAGGGGGACCATCCGGGGGAATTTTCGCATCACGCCGAATCCTGCCACCGTGATGCGGAACTCACCTGCCGTGCGCCACCGTTAGGTGACCGGGCGAGAATGCTGGTCGCTGGTCGACGAGGAATGAGGTGGCCGGAGTCGTGGCTGCGTTGCTAGCACGAGTCAAGGGTCGATTTCAGCGACTGCTTGAGCGACCGTCGACGGTCGACCTGAAGAAGTACGGCGAACTGCTCACGTCGATCGAGTGGCGCGAGAAGAAGGTCGAGGAACTCTCCGACGCGGAGCTGACCGAGGCCGCCGCCGTGCTGCGCGAGCGCAAGAGCATGGACAACCAGTCCATGATCGAGCTGTGCGCGCTCGGTCGGGAGGCCGCCCGGCGCACGTTGGGCGAGCGGCCCTACGACATGCAGCTCGTCGGCGCGATGGAGCTGATGCACGGCCGGGTCGTGCAGATGGGCACCGGCGAGGGCAAGACGCTGGCCGGTGCGCTGGCCGCGGCCGGGTACGCCATCCAGGGTCGGTCCGTGCACGTCATGTCGGTCAACGACTACCTGGCCAGGCGCGACGCCGAGTGGATGCGTCCGGTGTACGAGCTGTTGGGCGTCTCGGTCGGCTGGGTCGACCAGGAGTCCAACGTCGAGCACCGCCGCGACGCGTACGGCCGGGAGGTCACCTACGGCTCGGTCAGTGAGATCGGCTTCGACGTCCTGCGCGACCGCATCGGGGTCGATGTGGCCGAGCTGGTGCAGCGGGCACCGGACGTGGCCCTGGTCGACGAGGCCGACTCGGTGCTCGTCGACGAGGCCAGGGTGCCGCTGGTGATGGCGGGTTCCACCGACGACCAGCAGGGCGATCCCGAGGTCGCGGCGATCATGCGCACGCTGCGTCCCGGCCAGCACTACGAGCGCGACGAGGACAACCGCAACGCCTGGCTGACCGGCCGGGGCGCGAAGGTCGTCGAGAAGGCGCTCGGTGACCTGGACCTGTACTCCGGCGAGCACAGCGACCGCCTGGCCGCCGTCAACGCCGCCCTGCACGCGCACGCGCTGCTCCAGCGCGACGTCGACTACATCGTCCGCGACGGCAAGGTCCAACTGATCAACACCTCCCGTGGCCGCATCGCGCTGCTGCAGCGCTGGCCGGACGGGCTGCAGGCGGCCGTCGAGGCCAAGGAGCGGCTCGACCCGACCGAGAGCGGCGAGGTCCTCGACTCGATCTCGGTGCAGGGCCTCATCGGCCGCTACCAGCGAGTATGCGGGATGACCGGCACGGCCGAAGCGGTCGCGGAGCAGCTACGCGAGTTCTACGAGCTGAAGGTCTCGGTGATCCCGCCGAACAAGCCGTGCGTGCGCGAGGACGAACCGGACCGGGTCTTCGAGACGATCGAGGCCAAGGAGACGGCGCTGGTCGCCGAGGTCCTCACCCGACACGAGGACGGTCGCCCGATCCTGGTCGGCACGATGGACGTCGCCGAGTCCGAGCGGCTGGCCGAGAAGCTGGCCGAGGCCGGGGTCGAGAGCGTCGTGCTCAACGCCAAGAACGACGCCGAGGAAGCGGCGATCGTCGCCGACGCGGGCGCTTACGGCGCGGTCACCGTGTCCACCCAGATGGCGGGCCGGGGCACCGACATCCGTCTCGGCGGCGCGGGCGGTGCCGAGGCCGACCACGACAAGGTCGCCGGACTCGGCGGCCTGTACGTGATCGGCACCAGCCACTACGGCAGCAGCCGCCTCGACGACCAGTTGCGCGGCCGCTCCGGGCGCCAGGGCGATCCCGGCGGGTCGGTGGTGTTCGCCAGCCTCACCGACGAACTGGTGGCGCAATACGCCCCCGAGGCGGCCCCGGGGTCCGATCCGGACGAGAACGGGCGGCTGGAGGACGTCACCACGCGGCGGTTCATCGACCACGCCCAGCGCGTCGCCGAGGGCGTGCACCTCGACATCCACCGCAACACCTGGCGCTACACCCGGCTCATCGAACACCAGCGCGACATCGTCCTCGCCTTCCGCGACGACGTGCTGCGTACCGACCTCGCGGCCAAACAACTGGCCGAGCACACCCCCGACCGGTGGAAAGAGCTGGCGGCGGACGTGCCGGACGAGGTGCTGGAGAAGGCGGCCCGGCACATCATGCTGTTCCATGTGGATCAACGCTGGGTGCGGCACCTGGCGTTCCTCTCCGACGTCCGGGAGACGATCCACCTGCGCGCCCTGGCCCGCGAGACCCCGATCGACGAGTTCCACCGGGCAGCCATCACCGAGTTCAAGGGGATCTTGAAGGAGGTCACCGACGAGGCGGTGTCGACCCTGGAGACGGCGACGATCACCGCCGACGGCATCGATCTCGACTCGGTGAACCTGCAGCGACCATCGTCGACGTGGACCTACATGGTGCACGACAACCCCTTCGACTCCGACGCCGAACAAGCCCTGCAACGCGTCCGGGCATCGATCCGAAAGGTGAAGACGAGCAAGAACTAGAACAGACGATGGCTGGTGCGGTGGCCGCCGCACCAGCGCCACGTCAACGTGAACGAGAGCGCACACCTCGTCGTGTTCCCGGAGAGACGTCGGCCCACGCAACGCGGCGGCGGTGTTGCACGAGGGCGCGGCGACAGCGAGGCAGTACAAGCACCATCCCCAACGCGGTGTCTTCGACGAACGCCGCTACTTCAAGGGCGTTCGGGCGCGACCGGCGGCTACCGATCACCAGCGGCTGGCGCGAAGGCACGCACTGAAGGCCACACCCTTGGCGTGGCCCTCGGCGCCAGCTCAGTGGAAGGCGTGCTCGGAGGCGGGGAACTCCCGCGTGCGGACGTCCTCGGCGAATCGCTCGGCCGCGCCCAGCAGTACCCCGGCGACGTCGGCGTAGCGCTTCACGAAACGCGGCGCCTTGGCCCGGCGCATCCCGGCCATGTCCTGCCACACCAGAACCTGGGCGTCGCAGTCCGGCCCGGCCCCGATGCCCACGGTCGGCACCCGCAGATCGTGGGTGACCCGCTTGGCGACCTCGGCGGGCACCATCTCCATCACCACGGAGAACGCGCCCGCGTCCTGCAACGCCAGCGCGTCGGCGACGAGCAGGTCGCCCGCGTCGCCTCGGCCCTGGACGCGGTAGCCGCCCAGGTTGTGTTCGCTCTGCGGGGTGAAGCCGATGTGGCCCATGACCGGGATGCCCGCGGTGGTCAGGGCGCGGACGTGCGGGGCGAAGGCCTTGCCGCCTTCGAGTTTGACCGCGTGCGCGCGGCCTTCCTTCATGAACCGGACGGCCGTGGCGAGCGCCTGTTCGGGCGAGAGCTGGTAGGAGCCGAACGGCAGGTCGGCCACCACCAGCGCCCGCTTCGCCGAGCGGGTCACGGCGGCGACCAGTGGAAGCAGTTCGTCGACGGTGACCGGGAGTGAGGTCTCGTAACCGTAGACGTTGTTCGCCGCCGAGTCGCCGACCAGCAGGACCGGAATCCCGGCCTCGTCGAAGAGTTCGGCGGTGTACATGTCGTAGGCGGTGAGCATGGGCCACGGTTCGCCGCGGTCCTTCAGTTCCTGCAGGTGGTGGATCCGTACGCGCTTGGCTGGCGTGGCGCCCCGCGCTGCCGGGCCCGTGCCGTACGGAGCGGCGACCTCGGTGATGGGGTCAGCGGACATCGTCGACCGTCCTTCCCTCGCGGCCCGCTTGCGCGCGGGTCCACGGGTATCGCGGATGGTGTACTCCCCAAGCGTGACACCGTGACCGCCCCCCGGCGAACGGTATGGGACCGACCTCACAACCCGGCGGCCGACGCGGACATCGAACACCGTGGGCCAGGACCAATACGATGACCCGATGAGCCCGCTGTACCCGGCGATCGAGCCACATCGGCACGGCCTTCTCGACGTCGGCGACGGCCACCAGGTCTACTGGGAGGTCAGCGGCAATCCGCACGGGAAACCCGTGGTCGTCCTGCACGGTGGTCCAGGGGCCGGCACGAGTCCCGTGCAGCGCCGCCATTTCGACCCCGCCGCGTATCGGATCGTGCTGGTCGACCAGCGTGGTTCCGGGCGCAGCACGCCGCACGTGCGCGAACCGTCGGCCGACTTGGCGAACAACACCACCTGGCATCTGGTCGACGACCTTGAGCGCGTGCGGAAGCACCTGGAGATCGAGCGGTGGCAACTGTTCGGCGGTTCATGGGGTTGCACACTCGCGCTCGCCTACGCCCAGACGCACGCCGAACGGGTCACCGAGATCATCCTGCGCGGTGTCTTCCTGTTGCGCCCCAGCGAACTGGACTGGCTCTATCGGGGCCGCGGCGCCAACGCCGTCTTCCCCGACGCGTGGGCGAAGTTCATCGAGCTGGTGCCAGAAGGCGCCGATCCGCTCACGGCGTACCAGGAGTTGGTGGACGATCCGGCGCGTCGCACCGAGGCCGCTGTCGCGTGGAGCAACTGGGAAGGCGCCACCGCGTCGTTGCTTCCCACCCCGTCACTGACAGCGCAGTACGCGTCGCCGCGGTTCGCGATTCCGTTCGCACGGATCGCGTTGCACTACTTCACCAACAAGGGCTGGCTCGATGACGACCAACTGGTCCGCGACGCGGGCAACCTCGCGGGAATTCCCGGTCGGATCGTGCAGGGCCGCTACGACATGGTGTGCCCGCCGGTGACGGCGTGGGACCTGCGGCAGGCGTGGCCGGACTCGAAACTGGCCATGGTGCCCGCCGCGGGACACACCGCGGGCGACCCGGGGATGCTGGAAGCCTTGCGGGAAGCGACAGACGAGTTCAGGTGAGCGCGGCGGTGATCGCCGCGTCCAGCTCCGACCTAGCGTCCACAAGGGACGGTCCGTACCAGGTCAGGCCCCGCCCGACCACCAAGACGTATCGCTTGCCAGGGAACGCTTCCGGGCCATCGTCCACAGTGAACTCGTAGGGCTCGTCCGGTAACACAATCAGATCCGCAGGCACCTTACGCAGCTCGTCCAGTGTCGGTCGCGGATAGCGCTCATCGTGTTCCTCGTAGGCATTGGCGACACCGAGGCGACGCAGCACGTCTCCCGCGAAGGTATCGCGGCCGATGACGATCCACGGCCGTCGCCACACCGGCACGATCGCGGTGGCACGCACCGGATCGATGTGCCGCCAGGCGTCCTCAGCAGCCACAAGCCAGTCCGGTTCGGACAGTTCGAGGCCCTGGGTGAGCAGTCGTCGCGTCGAGGCGAGGCCCGCGGGCACGCTGACAGGCGCTTCGGTCACCCACACCGCGATGCCGTCCGCGCGCAGACGTTCGACGTCCTCCTGGCGGTTTTCCTCGGAATTGGCGATCACCAGGTCTGGCCGCAGGTCGATGACAGCGTCGACGGTCGGGTACTTCGAGCCGCCGACCCGTTGCACGTCAAGGGTTTCCGGGTGCGTGCAGTAGTCGGTGGCGCCGACGAGCAAACCGGGCGCGGTGGTCTCGATCGCGTCGGTGAGCGACGGGACGAGGCTGACCACACGCCGAGGTGAGCCGGACAGAGGGACCGGCTCACCGAGGTCGTCGACCAGCACGCTCAAATGTCCGTGACCCGGATACCCGCGTGCGCCTTGTAGCGCTTGTTGACCGCGATGAGGTTGGCGGTGAACGCCTCGACCTGGTGCGCGTTGCGCAGGCGACCACCGAAGACACCCCGGACACCGGGGATGGCGTCGGCAAGCGCCCGCACCACGTCCGTCGCCTCGCGATCGTCGCCGAGCACGAGCACATCCGTGTCCACCTCGGACACTTCGAGGTCGGCGAGCAGCACGGCGGACACGTGGTGGAAGGCCGCGGTGACCCTGGACTCGGGAAGTACCGCCGCGGCCTGCTGCGCCGCGCTGCCCTCGTCGACCGGCAGCGCGAACGGGCCCTGCTTGTCGAAGCCCAGCGGGTTCACACAGTCGATCACGATCTTGCCGACCAGGGCGGCGCGCAGCGACTCCAGGAGTTCACGGTGTCCGTCCCACGGCACGGCGATCAGCACGATGTCGGCTTCGGCGGCGCAACCGGCGTTGTCGAGACCGTGGACGTGCTCGACGCCCGCGGCGGCACGCAACTCGGCGGCGGCCGACTCGGCCCGCTCGGCTGACCGCGACCCCAACACCACCGTGATGCCCGCACGCGCCCACCGCAGGGCCAACCCGCGTCCCTGGGGGCCGGTGCCGCCGAGCACACCGATCTTGAGCGTGCCCACGTCCATCGCCTCGGTCATCTACTTTCCTTCGACTCGTTCGAACCCGACCCGCCGCTTGACCACGTCCGCCTCGACCAACCGCACCCGGATCGACTCGCCCTCCGGCAAACCCTCCCCAGCGCACTTGGCCAACACCGGCGGATCGGCGATGAAGATCTCCGCCGACCCACCCTCGGCCCGCAGCACCACGGCGTCGAACTCCTGGCCGACCCGGTCGCGCAGCACCCACGCCTCGACCTGGTCGAGACAGGCCCGATCGACTTTGCTCGCCAGGCTGTCCGAGGCTTCCATCAGATCCGGCAGCGCGGGCAACGCCGCACGCACGGACTCCGGCACTTCCTGTCCCGCGCACACGGCCAGGCAGATCTCGGTGCCGAACCGGTCGACCAACCGCCGCAGCGGCGCGGTCACGTGCGCGTAGGACGCGGCGATCCCGGCGTGCGTGCTCAACTCGGGCGCGGCACCGTCGAACACGGTGTACCCGGCGCCGCGCAACAGCCGCGTGGCGTCCATGAACAGCGCCAACGCCTCCGGGCGCGACGGGTCGAGCCCGGCGAGCAGTTCGGCGGCGCTCTGGCCCTTGGGCCAGTCGACCCCGAGCACTTTCGCCGAGCGCCGCAGCCACTGCACGGCGTTCTCGTCGGGATCGGGCAACGTCCGCAGCACACCGATGCCGACCGACAGCATGATCTTGGCCGCGGCCATCCCGGTCAGCAGCGAGATCTCGGCGTTCCACGCGTCGACCTGGGTGCGCGGCCGCAACACCAGCCGCCACCCGTCGCCATCGGGCTCGACTTCCTGCTCGGGTAACTGCAGTTCGACAGCGCCCCGCCGAATCGCCAGATCACGCCGCAACGAGCCGAGGGCGGGCAGCGCGGCGATCGACGGATGCGGATCGCCCGCGTCGATGCTCGCCTGGACGGTCTCGTAGTCGAACTGCGCGACCGACCGCACCAGCGCACGCCGCACGGTGGCGTCGGTCAACTCACCGGTGGCGTCGAGATCGATGGTCCACAGCGCGGCGGGACTCACCTGGTCGGGCAGGAGACTGGCGATGCCCTCGGAGAGGATAGGGGGATGCAACGGGACGTTGCCGTCCGGCAGGTAGATCGTCTGGCCGCGCCTGCGCACCTCCGCGTCCAACGCCCCGTCGGGGACGACGAACGATCCGAGGTCGGCGATGGCGTAGTGGACGCGAAAGCCGTCGCCGACCCGCTCTACGAGCATGGCCTGGTCGAGGTCTTTCGCACCGGGCGGATCGATGGTGACCAGCGCGAGCGCGGTGGCGTCCTCGCGCTCACCGCGGGCGCCGTCGGCGACCGCCTGTTCGGCCTCGCCGAGTGCGGCGGGAGGAAAACGCTCGGGCAAGTCGAAATCCCGGCGGACACGCTCGAAGTCGACGGGCGCGCCGTCGGTGCCGATGACCCTGGAGCTCACGCTGGCACAGTAGTCGCAATGGCGGGGGGTTGGCTGAAGATCCACGCTGTGACGATGCCCGCGTGGTGCGCCGGTGCTTGCTGTCCTCGCTGGTCCTCGCTGTCCGCTCGCGGTCGCGGGGTGCGGATATTCGCAGGCGAGGACGGCCCCTCGCATAGCGGTTCTCGCCACGCGAGGGGAAAACGTCCGCACTCACCGGTCGAGTCGCGTGGGCTCAGTCCCGAACGTTCACGAGTCGCACGGCTTCATCCTGTGGACCACAGGTGAGCACCGGGCTCCGGGCCTTGAGCCTTCGCACCGGGTCACTGCTCGTTGAGGTACCAGCGCTGCTTGCGGTTGTCGGCATCGCAATCCTGGAGTCCGAGGGGGTTGTCCAGGCCCCTGTACTCGGCACAGGTGTCGAACTCCTCGTTGACCAACAACCGTGAGTTGCCGCTCGCGCCACGACTCCACTTCTGACCGGGGTCATCGTCGTCACACCCTCTGCCCTTGATCCTGTCCCGGTCGACCGCGGTGGCGCACAGGCCGGTGCCGATGTTCCTGATCGTGCGCTCGTCGTCGTCGAAGATCCAGTACTGCCGATTCGTCTCGCGGAACTCCGCGCCGGTGACCGGGTTCGTGTCGAACGAACTCTGAGTCCACACGTCTTCCGAGCCGTTCGCGCTCTCGATCACGAGGACGGGCTCCGGCGCGGCGTTCGCCGCGGGGACGAAGCCCACCAGCGAGCCCATCGTGAGCACAGCGGCGATCAGGACTCCTCGAACTGCCATCAGTGGCCTCTTCTCCTGAAGGGTGCCTCGGACGGGCAGCGAACACCCCGTGTCCCACGGGTGGCCACGAGGCACCACCGCGGCCGCCCGCACCCAGCACAGACCACCGGCGGACGAGGCGCAGCTCTGGTAACACCACGGAAGCGCCTGGCCATGCCTGTGGGTGATGGAAAAGGTGCCACGACTACGTACCGCGTTCACCCACGTCACCCGATGATGGGATGTCCCACCTCGGGCGCTCCGACGCGACCCCGGCGTGGGGAAGCGGTGTCAGTCGTTCCAGTCCTTGTCGGCCTTGTCCGCGGCTTCAGTCCGCTGCCGGGCGATCTGCAAAGCCTGTTCAGCGGTCGCCCGATCCGGGTACGGCCCCAGTCGGTCGATCGATCGGGCCAGGTGACCGTGTTCGACCTGGCCGGACTTGGTGTTGAACCACCAGCCGGGGTCAGGGTTGTTGTCGTCGCTCATGTCGTCCACCTAACCCCACTGTTGGGCCTGCGGCATGGGGAAACCCCTCGGCGGGGTGTCCTGGTTGGCGTTGGCGTGCTGGCTGGGAATCGGGTCGAGGCAGGAGACCAGGACTTCCTGGCTCTCCGGGTTCTCGATTCGCTTCCCGTTGCGTTCGCGGTAGACGAGTTCGCCGTCGACGTCGATCTCCACCAGGCAGCCGACCTCGGCCAGTTGATCCTCGTCCAGGTCGACCAGGCGTTCGCGGCGGGAGGGGACCACTCGGTACTCCGGCCAGTTCAGGTGGGCGTAGACCTGGTGGAACTCGTGCAGGAGATGGGCCATCTGGTGTTGCCACGGCAGCGGCATTCCCTCGGCGAGTCCCCGGGGCAGGACCGCGTAGCCCTCGCTGATGCCGGGGCGGGCGGCCGCGTTCAGGAAATCACGCATGGGGGTGTTGGAATTCGGTGAACCCACATGGCGTGGCAGTGGTTGCGGTGTGTACATGTTCATCGACTCGCGCCTCCTTCAGACACCGGGGCGGACGGCTTGGTTGAGCAGTTCGGACTCGGTGAAGGAAACGGGCCGAATGTGCACCGGCACGCCGTCCTGCTGAGCCTCGACGATCTTGCCGCCGCCCAGGTACATCGCGACGTGGTGGATGGTGCGGGGGTCGGATTCGTCGTACGCCCAGAACAGCAGGTCACCGGGTTCGGCACGCTCGACCGGGAGCATGGCGCCCGCCCGGAACTGTTCGCGGGACGTGCGCGGCAAGGTGACGCCGGACGAGCGGTATGCCTGGGCCATCAGGCTGGAACAGTCGAAGGAGTTCTGGTGGGTCAGCGGGGCTCCCCACTGATACGGCTTGCCCTGCTGGCCCAAGGCCCACTGAATCGCGCCGCCCGCGGCGACCGTGGGGGCGGGCAGCAGATTTCCCACACCCTCGCCGCACCCCGTCACGTTCTCGACCTGGCCGAGTTCACCGATGAGGTGGCTCGCCATGGGTTCCCAGCGGTGGTAGCGGTCCGGGAACGCGGAACGCTCCACGTCCTGAGCCGACTCACCGGGGCGCTGCTTCTCCCAGTCGGGAACCTTGAGCAGCACGTCGTAGAACTTGTTCACCGCGTAGGTCGGGTTGGTGACCTCAGCGGGTGAGCCCCACCCCATCGACGGACGCATCTGGAAGATGCCGAGGCTGTCGCGGTCGCCGTAACGGAGACTGCGCAGGCCGGACTCGGTCATGCCCGCCTGGATCGCGACCTGCCACGCGCGTGGGGGAAGTTCGCGCTGCTTGCCGATGGCGATGATCAGCGCGACCGTGCCGCGCTGCTCGTCGGTGAGGTTGCCCGCGTCGCCGGCGCCGGAGCCCGCCGGACCCGTGGTCGCCGGGCCGAGCATGGCGTTGCACGAGATACCGCGGACCAGTCCGGCGTCGGCCGCCTGATCGCTCTGCACGACCGTCAGCACCCCGGCGCTGATCACAGTGACCAGCGCGACGACGGCGACCGTCCCGATCACCACCACACGCATGTCACTCCCCCTGTTCGTAGTTCGCCACGCGCCAGCCCTGATCTGTGCGAATGACCGTGATCCGCAGATTTCCGCGGTCGGTGGGCACCTCCGCGTCGACCGACTTCTCGAACGACGTGCGCGACCTCGGCGCTCCGGTGATCTCCCTGGCGGGCACGTTCGCCGGGTCCACGGTGGCCATCACGGCGATGTACTCCTCCGTGGTGTACGGGCGCAACCCGTCGAGCCACTGCTCCGAGGTGACACCGTCGGGGTGGTTCACCCAGGCCTTCGCCCACTTCTCGGCGGTGTCGAGGGCCTCGGGCGACGGCGGCGCGGACGTCGGGACGGGGGTGGAGGTCAGGCGGGTGGGCACGGTGGACGGAGTGTTGTCGCCGCCCGGTCCCGAGTCCGGCTTCGGCCCGGTCTTGGTGGTCGTCGTGGGAGACGTGCTGATCACTCCACCGGGCCCGACAGCGACAGGGGCGCCGTTCTTACCGGCCAGCTTCGGGACGACGATGCCCGCGCCGGTGAGGACCAGCGCCATCACGAAGGCGGCGATCGCCAGGTGCTTGGGCGAGCGCAGCGGCCAGCCCCAGAGCTTGCGGTAGACCGCAGCGCGGCCGCGGTTGGTGCGGATGGGCACGGGTCACCTCACCACCACATCGTTCTCGCGGGGCCCGTCCTGGGTGGGCATCCGGCGCACGGTGTTGTCCGCGACCTCAAGCCCACGGGACGGTCGGTAGACCACGTGCACCGGCCTGCCCGCGACAACCTCGACCTCGGCTGTCCTGGGCATCGGCGCCGCGACAGACTCGACGGTCACGTTGACCTCGTCGTGCCTGCTGGGCACCCGAGACGGGACAACCATGGCATCCTCGCCCCGGTCCCACCCTCGGTCGGCGACCGGAACCGTGTCCACGATCCGACTGCTGCCACTCACCCGGACCGGCACGGTGGTGCTGACCGAGTTCGCCGACGACGTCTCGTACTGGGAGCCCGGCCCGAGCAGAGCTGTCGATCCCTCGATCGCGGGCCTGGAGGTGCCGATCCCCTCGCGGTTGACGTCCATCCGTTGCGCGGTCGCGGTGACCGGGTTGCTCGCCTCCGGCCGCGGCCTGCGACCACTGACGCGCACGAGACCGGCGTTCTCCTCGTCCCCGCCGTCGCGGACCGTTTCCCAGAAGTTGTCCTGGGGGGTCGGTCCATCGTGCTTGTTGCGCCGGAAGCGGGAGAAGATCCCGGCGCCCGCGGCGGGCATGGCGGCGCCGGTCGCGCCGACCGACATTTCCAGCATCTGCCACATTCGCCGCATCGGGCGACCGACCAGGAAGAACACCAGGGTGACGATGCCCGCGAGCAGCATCTGGGTCAGCAGCGAGAGCTTGGCCTCCGGGGAGAAGATCAGCTCAAGGAACTTGAAGTGGATGCCCGCGAGGCAGGCCAGCACCAGCACGTTGAGCACGACCGCGCCGACCGCGCGGCCGACCTTGCGCAGGATGTCGTGGTGCACCAACGCGACCAGACCGATCACCGGCGCGCCCAGCGCCAGGATGCGCAGCAGGAGCTGCGCCAGCAGGACCGCGAGCTTGGCGAAGAGCTGGAACAGCGAGTAGAAGATCGACTGCAGCAGGGCGAGCACGCCCGCGCCGGTACGGCTGCCGTCGGTGCCCTTGAAGTAGCCGGTCGCCGGGCCGAGTTCGGTGGCGATCGTCTTGTACTCGTTCTTCTTCGCCTGCTCGGCCGCGTTGTCTGCGTCCTTGCCGGTGATTAGGTCGTCACGGGTCCACGCCTGGGCGGCGAGCAGCCTCGGGCCGAAGTCGACGGCCTGCTTGCTGGTCGGGTCGCCGAATTCGCCGCGCAGCCAGTTCTCGTAGACGACCTTGTTGTGCAGATCGGTGGGCAGGATGTGCCGCACGACCCGGTCTTCCTCCGGGTCGACGAAGCCCGCCTGGATGCCGGTGGTGGTGCGCACGATGATGTCGTCGATGCGTTCGTAGTTGCTGACCAGCACCATTGATGACGCGGCCAACCACATGCCCGCCAACGCGAACAGCGCGCGTTTGCTGACCGTGGCCAGGTCGCCCTTCCAGATCTGCCGGAACAGCAGAACCGCGAGCACCAACATGAACACGCTGAACAGCTGCGTGTAGATGTTGTTGAACACCGAGTCGGCCGCCTTGCCGATCTGCTCGTTCAGCCCGCCGAGCACACCGCCGTTGAGCAGCGTGTAGTGCAGCGAGTTGGTGGCACCGACGATGTTCTTCGCCAGGTTGAACAGCTCGTTGCCCGCCCAGTTGTCGATCGTGGCGCCCGGGTCGGTGACCCCGTTGGGCACCAGTCCCCCGCACGACTCGTCGTAGACGTGCCACACCATGCCCGCGTAGCCGTAGTTGATGTACGGGCTGTTGACCTCGCCGTTGCCCTGGGGCGGATCGAGCGCGCCCACCATGCCCGCGCCAGGACGCTCCGGGTTGGGGATGCAGTTGGTGTCCTGCGCCATCGCCGGACTGCCGATGAGCGCCTGCATCCCGATCAGGCCGATGACGGCCATCATCGCGTAGCGCCTGCGCCCCGGACTTCTCCGGCGCAGCGTCATGACCAGCAGCGCCGCGGCCGCCAGCACGGTCAACGTGATCACGTGACGTCCACCAATCTCACCTGGCTCGGTCCACCCAACACACGCTTGATCAATTTAGCCGTAATCATGGCAGCGGCGCTCGTCATGCCGCGTCCTCACGACCGCGCTTTTTCCCGTCTTTGTTCCCATCACCCTGACCCGCCTCGATGGCGGGCGGCTCGACGTCGGACTCCAGTTCGCCGACGAACTCGTCCTCGGTGAGCCCGAGTTCGAACTCCGCGGCCCGCTCGAACTCCTCGTCGCTGGGCAGCGTGGAGCCGTCGACCGGCTCGAACTCGTACTCGCTCGGCGGCACCGGGGTCTGCGCCCTCGGTTCCGCCAGCGCGCGGCCCGCCTTCTCCCGCTGCGCGTCCGGTGTGGTGTCCATGACCGTGCGCAGGTGGTCGAGGTGCGTGCCGGACAGATCGATCCGAATGCGCTCCACACCGCCCGCGCCGTCACCGAAGATGAACTGGCGCGGCGCGGTGTCCCGCTCGACCAACCCGCGCTGCACCCCGGGACGCCGACCGAGACTGGCGACGACCTGCTCGTACCCCGCGCCGATCGGCACCTTGAGCAGCCGCAGCGCGTCGGCCTGGGCCGAGTCGTCGTCGAGGCGGCCGATGAACACCGAGTCGAGCAGGGTGACGAAGCCCTGGATCTTGAGGAAGTCGGCCGGGACCTGCGATGAGAGCAGCACCCGGACGTTCCACTTGCGCGAGTCACGGGCGAAGCGGTTCATCAGCACGCGACCGGTGGGCACCTCGGAGAGGAAGAACGCCTCATCGATCCACACGCCCTTGCGCATGTCCTTGGGGCGTTCGTAGATGGAGCGCTGGGTGAGCCAGGCAGCCAGGTTCAGCATCTCCACGCCGAGGGACTCCGCGTCGGTCCAGTGCTCGCGGCCGACACCGTCCTTGGGCAGGGTCAGCCCCGCCATCGTCAGCACGGTGAGCCGGTCGTCGCGTTGCTCGTCGTACGGGTCGGCGCCGCGCTCGGGGATGAGCAGCGACATGCGCTCCTTCATCTCGTCGAGGAAGTCGGCGACGACGACGGCGTGCTCGTGGTGCTCACTGGCGTCGCGGCGCAGCGCCTCGAACACCAGGCTCGGGTCGGCGTCGGCCCGGCCGCCGACAGTACGGACAGCGCGCAGCAGCACGATGCGCGTCTGGGGCAGCCGCGCCACCTCGTAGGGCAGCAGGCCCGCGAGCACGTCGAGCACCAGACGGCGGCGGGTGGCCGCGGCGAGCGCCTTCTCCCGGCGCCACGCGCGCTCCGGGTCCTCGTCGTCGAGGAAGTGCTCGATCTTCGGCTCGGCGACCACCCGGTACGGGTTGAGGATGCCCGCCTGGGCGTTGAGCAGGTTGATCGGCCGCGCGTACGGCCGCAGCTCCGGCAGCTCGCACAGCCGGGACAGCGGACCGGACGGGTCGAGGATCGTCCAGTACGCGCCCGCGCGCAGGGTCTTGTAGACGATGCCGCCACCGAGGAACGACTTGCCGCCACCGAGCCCGGCGACCATCGCGGTCAGGCCCGAGCCGTCGCGGATCTCCTGGGCCATCCACGGGTCCCACGCCACCGGACGCCGAGTGGCCGTGACGGTCTCGCCGAGCAGGATGCCGCGCCGGTCGCCGACCTCGGCGGTCGCCGTCGGCACCGAGGACGCCGCCCAGACCACCGAGCCCCGGCGCAGGTACGCCGTGGAGGCCAGCGGCTCACCGGGGATGAACTCGCGGGCCATCGCGTACTGCGCCTCGGGGTGCTCGATGGCGATCTTCGGCTTGTAGAGGTCGAGGAGCTGCTGGGCCAGGCGCAGCGAGTCGCGCTCGGTCGGGCCGGACACCGCGAGGCGCCACCACGAGCGGACCCGGGTGGCCAGGGCGGTGAAGCCCGAGGTCATCTCGTCGTCGATCTCCAGCACCCGCGACGCCTGCCGGGCCAGCGACTGCGGCGGCTCCAGCTCGTGCTCGTCGGTGTAGTGCTTGACCTGCGACCGCACCTTGTTCATCTGGCGGGCCAGCTCGCCGGAGACTTCCTCGGGACGGCGCACGTAGATCCGCGCGGACCACTCCACCGATGCGGGCAACCGGTCCGCGCGCTGAACCCACGGATCGTCGATCTCGGGAATCTGCAGGCCGTGCATCATGCCGACGGTCAGCACGGTGACGTGCCGCTTGACCCCCGCGTTGGAGCCGGTGCGCCCGCGCACGGTGACCGTGGGGGCGTACGGGTCCTGGTGGAAGTCGGCCGCGTCGGTGAAGCTGGCCAGGTCTTCCGGCTCCCAGGCCGCGCCGGGCACTGCGGGCATGTTGCGCGGCGCGGGCAGACCCAGTGAGCACGAGCGGTGCATCAGCCAGGACATTTCCTCGGCGGTGGCCGCGCGCCCCTCCAGCCCGGCCGAACCGATCACCTGGTCGAGGTGCTCGACCTCGCTCTCGATCGCCAGCAACTCGGCGTCGACCGCGTCCGGGAAGACCTTGCGCAGCAGCGGGGCGGCCCGCTCGACCGCCCGGTCCACCACGTTGCGGGTCTGCACCTGGACGCCGAGGTAGACCTCTTTCTCGGCCATCGAGCGGCCCATGAGCTGCTGCTGCTCGCCGATGAGGTAGTCGTCGAAGCTCAGCGCGCCCGGCACGTCCGGCAGCCGGTTGACGGCGTTGTGCACGTGTGCCTCGGCCCACATCCGGATCGGGTACGGCCGAGTGGTGACCCGCAGGTGCATCCAGCGGCCGGAGAGTTCGGCGTACTGGCCCGCGATGGCGGCGATCAAGTCCTGGCGCTGCGAGTCCGACCGGAACGACCAGCGTTGCGGCGAGAGCCGGTACCAGGCGTAGACGTCGGTGCCGGTGCGCAGCAGATGCCCGTCGATGGAACGGGTGGCGATGGCCGGGGTGTAGGACGGGATGCTCTGCTCCCCCTGCAATCGCTTTCCGCGTTTGCGCGCGGCGGCCTGCTCGTAGCGGGCCTGCCCAGTCGTGTTCCCTCGGGCACGCCCGGCCGGGTTCGCACCGGTCCGCCCGGGCACGCCTTCACCAGCCCGCCCACCCGAAGGGCGATCGTGCGGATGTCCCGCCGGGTAGGGCGCGAGCTCATCCCGCTCCCGCTTACGGCGTCCGAACACCGCTGGCCTCCCTGATTCCTGTTCGTCGGGCACGGGCACGCCCGCGCGCTTGCTTCCTGGGTATCTCGGCGCGCACCCGGACCTGGGCCGCACTGGCCGCGCCGCCGTTGCCCGCACTGACCTCCCGGGGAGCGGTGAGCTCCCGGGCCCACATCGTCAGCACGGCCCCAAGGGGGCGTTCGTGGCTGATCCGGGACGTGATGAGCATGGTCAGGGCGATGGTGGCGACCATGCCCCAGGCGATCGACCAGAAGAGGCTGACACCGATGTTGCGCAGCACCGTGAGCGCGAGCAGGAACACCACGGTTCCCACGCCCCACGCCACGTATCGGGCCCGCCACGGGAAGGTGGCTTTCGGTGGGCCGAGCCATACGGCGTCGACCCGGTACACCTCGTCGTCGGTGCGGATGCGCACGTCAGTTCACCAGGCCTGGGTTCAGATGCCGGTGAACAGACCGGCGATCCACCGGCCGATGCCTTCGCCCGCGTTGGTGACCGCGAGGCCGATGATGGCCAGCGCGACGATCACCCCGCCGAGGCGCTTCATGACCCCCGCGTTGTCGCCCTTGCCGCCACCGAGCCAGAGCAGCAGCAGTGCGACGACGAGCAGGAGCAGAGGGACGAGGTTGTTGAGGATCCAGTCGCGAATACCGCCCGTGCCGATTTCAGTCGACGGATCTTGCTGTTGGGCGAGTTCCGCGAGGGCCATGAGGGTCGGGGTGGTCATGTCGATCTCCCAAGTGCGCGGAAGCGGTCGGGGGCGTCCAGGACGTTGTCTGTGCTCCTGCGCGGCAGGTCCGCAATCTGTGCCCGTCGAGTACAGCACGAAGAGCACATGATTGTCATTACGAAGGGTAGCTATACCGAAGCGTTGCGTAGATCCAAGCGACCCTCCACCCACACGCGGTTGTCATCTGACCACACCCATCATCAGGCGAAGCGGCCCGGTCGGGGGCCACAACCACCCGAATTTCCTAGTCCGGGCTCTGCTTCACCCACTTGCGACACACTGTGCACCGAGGGTGTGACAATTCACAGGCCCAATCCGGGCGAGCCTTCGACGAAGTTAGGCCAATCGGTGTACAGGGCGGGCGAGCCGACCGTAAGCCGGATCCTGTACCCGGTCGAGTGTCTCCCGGGTGGCGACCATCCATCTAGGCCTGCCGTCGCCGACAGGCTCGTGCGGCCTACCCGCAGACTCGGGCGGGCAGCCCTCGAACGTCTGCGCAGGAGCCCGGAGGCTCCCTCTTGGCCTTGCTCCGGGTGGGGTTTACCTAGCCACCCCGGTCACCCGGGGTGCTGGTGGTCTCTTACACCACCGTTTCACCCTTACCTGGCTCGCGCCAGGCGGTCTCATCTCTGTGGCACTTTCCCGCGAGTCACCTCGGGTTGCCGTTGACAACCACCCTGCCCTGCGGAGTCCGGACTTTCCTCGGCGGCTTGTGGCCGCCGCGGCCGCCCTGCCGACTCGCCCGCACGACAAGGATACGGACGAGCCCGCCTGCCCCCGGACTCGGACGCCCGAGAAGTCACTATCGCCCGGTAACGGGCGCGATGGCGCCCGCGGCGGCGAGGACGTGATGGTGGGCGAGTTCGGCGGTAGGGCCCTCGGCGAGAACTATGCCGGTGCAGCCGCGTTGATCGGCGAGATGCGGGATGGAGGTGCCGAGGGTGGCGGTCGGGAACCACTGTGGGTTTCCAGGGAACGACTTGATGCGGTCCAGTCCTTCCCAGCCAGTGAGAACGCCCGGGGTTCGGGGGTAGAGCAGCGCGAAGGCGATGCCTTTAACCGGGGTCACAGTGGCGTCGAGGAGCGTGGGACGGTCCCCTACGGCCATGGCGATCATGGCGGCGTAGACGTCCGCGTCCAGTGATCGGGTGAGCGCCTCGCCGACCAGGGCGCCGCCGATTCGCGGGTTGATCTCGACCACCTGCGGGCCATACGTCGTGAGGACGAACTCGGTGTGCGCGAAACCGCCGCGGTGGCCCGCCGCGGCGAGCACCCCGGTGATCCATTTCTCCATGTCACCGCCGGGGTCGGGAAACACCACCGGGAACGCGGCGGACTCCTCCCGACGCAGGGGCTCGGGGGAGAGCTGACGGCTGAGCACGCCCAACAGACGGGTTTCGCCGTTCCAGCTCAGCGTCTCGGCGCTGTAGAGCGGCCCGGCGAAATATGGTTCGGCGATCAGATGGCCCGCGAGTACCGATGAGTGCTCGGCTGTGATCGCAGCCGCGTGGTCGGCTTCGTCCCGGATCAGCCAGACCGCGCGCGACGAGGTTCCCGCAGAGTCCTTGACGACGTACGGGAACGGCAGATCCACCTGGCCGATGTCCGCGACCGTCACCGCCGCGCCCCGGCTCAGGCCATTGCGGTGCAGCAGGTTCCGCACGGCTCCCTTGTCGCGCAACACCCGAGCGGTCTGGACCCCCGGACCGGGCAAGCCGAGCCGCGAGGCCAGTTCGGCGCCGGGCAGCGCCCAGGTATCGGTACTGTTGATCAGACCGGTGAGGTCGGGGATGGCGCGCAAGACCCGCTCGCAGGCGCCGATGTCGGTGGTGTCGATGTCGACGACGTCAAGCCGGTCGTCACCGAGCAAGGCGAGTTCATGGGTATATATGGTGCGGTCGCCGGTGAGCAGGCACAGGCGGTGACCGGCCCGCCCGGCGGCGTCGACCAGGCGTCCGAGGCCGAAGGTGAGGGCCTCCAGCAGTGCGATCGTCACGATACGGCGTCCTTCTCGCGGTCTCGACCAACAGAACAGTAGGCACGTCGCTGCCACGGCATCGTCGACCACGGCGGTGCGAGGTCGACGAGGGAATCGATCTCGACCGGCGTCAGATCGGCCGGGTCGAGTGCCTCGCGGTGACGGCTGAAGACGCGCTCGGTGTAGCGGTGGCCTGTGTCGGCACCGATGAGGACATGCGTGCGGTCCGGCACGCGGGCCGCCTCCCAGCCGCCGACAAGGTGAGCCGCGCCGGTCGACAGTCCGGCGAATACGGCGTGCTCACGCAGTAGTGCGACCGTGCCCGCCATGGCGTGTCGGTAGTCCAGCCAGTGCAGGCTGTCGTACAGGTCATGGCGGACGTTCTCGAAGTGGATGGCGCTGCCGATACCCGCGATAATGGCGTCCGGGTCGGAAAAGCCCTGACTTCCGAAGGTGACACTGCCGAACGGCTGGATGCCGACGAGCCGCACGTCAGCACCGGCGCGGCGCAGCGGTTCGATCACACCGCCGGTCGACGCGCCGGTGCCCACGCTGCCGACGATCGTCAGCGGGCCGGGCAACACATCCGCGATGGCGACGGCGAGTTCGGCGTACCCGAGGTAGTGCACCGGATCGTGGTACTGACGCATCCAGTGCATGTCCGGATGGCGGTCCAGCAGTGCCCGCACCCGCTCGACCCTACGGTTCTGGTCGAGTCCCAGATCGGTCGACGGCGGCATCTGGTCGACAGTCGCGCCCAGAATCTCCAGTTGGGCCCGCATCGTCGCGTCGACAGTGGTGGAAGCGACTATGTGGCAACACATTCCATATCGGTGGCACGCCATCGCCAACGCCAACGCGTAGATCCCGCTGGAGCTGTCGACCAGCGTCTGTCCTTTGCGGACCACATTGTTGTCCAGCAGCGATCTGACCGCGGCGAGGGCTGCATAGACCTTCAGCGTCTCGAATCGGGCCAGGACAACGTTGTGGGACAGGCGGATCAGGTTCGGCGCCTTGATGGCGTCGGTGATGTGCTGGTGAACGACCGTCATCACGGTCACCGACCGATCGAACGCAGGTAAACCGCCAGGCTTTCGGCCCCTTGCGCGTTGCGTGGGCCACTGACCATGTCGCCATAGGAAACGACGTGGAACTTGTCGTCCCGCACGGCAGGCGTACTGCTCAATTGCGGCAGGCTCTTGAGAAAGGCGATCTTGTCGGCGGCGGGCTGGTCGGCGTAGTCGACGACGACGATCACCTCGGGTTCGGCCTTCACCACCGATTCCCAGCCCACCGAGCCCCAGCCGTCCTCCAGGTCACCGAACACGTTGCGGCCGCCCGCGAAGCCGATGATGTCGTTGGGCGCGGCGTGTCGCCCGGCGGTGAACGGCTGATCAGCGCCGGAGTCGTAGACGAAGACGCGGGCCGGGTTCGCGGGTGCGCCCACCTTGACCGCGTCGAACCGGGCACGCAGTTCCGCGACGAGTTCGTCCGCCCGCCGCTCGACGCCGAAGATCCTGCCCAGGTTCGACAAGTCGGCGTACAGGGCGTCCACCGGCCGGAGGTCCGCGCGGGAACTCGGGTATTCCCAACAGGTCTCGGTGTGCAGGTAGCTGCGGATGCCGACCTGTGCGAGCGAGGTCGGCGTGACGCCGCGCTCCTCGCTGAAGCCGGAGTTCCAGCCCGCGATCACCCAGTCGGCCCTGGCCTCGACCAGGATCTCTCGGGTGACCCTGGAGGTACCGAGCCGTTCCACCGTGCGGTAATCCGCCTTCCAGGGCGAACCCTCGATCGCCGGATCGCCGAGCGAGTTCATCACGTAACCGCGCATCCGGCCCGCGAGGCCGAGAGCGAACATCTTCTCGGCTCCGCTGACGTCGTAGGCGACTGGCCGCCGCGGCGCGGGGAACGTGACCTGCGCGCCACAGTTGTCGATCGATACCTCCGGCGGTCTTTCCCCGGAGGACGCGACTTGCGCGCCGCACGCCGACAACAGCGCGCAGGCGGCGAGCGCGGCGGCGGTCCAGCGCGACCGAGTCATCGTGGCATCTCCTCGACTGTGGTGAACGGCAAGTCGTAGAGCAGTTGCGGTGCGCCGGACCTCGGGTGGGCCACGACCGTGACCTCGACACCGAACACGGACCGGATCAGTTCCGGGGTGAACACCTCGGCGGGCGGTCCGGTGGCGACGAGCGAACCGGAGCGCAGCACCGCGACCCTGGAACAGATCGCCGCCGCGAGGTTGAGATCGTGCAAGACGACGAGGACGGTCAGGCCGCAGGTCCGCAGGAACGACAACAGTTCCACCTGATGTCGCAGGTCAAGGTGGTTCGTCGGCTCGTCGAGCACGAGCACTGACGGCTCTTGGACCAAAGCGCGCGCGAGCAGGACCCGCTGCCGCTCACCACCGGACAGCGACAGGACACTGCGCAGCGCGAGGTGTGTGATGTCCATACGGGCCAACGCTTCGCGGCAGACGGCCCGCTCGTGCGCGGTCAACTGAATGTTGCCGCGCTGGTGGGGCGAGCGACCCAGGACGACGATCTCCTCGACGGTGAAGTCGAGTTCCATGTGGCTTTCCTGGGTGAGCGCGGCGATGTGGCGAGCGGTGTCGCGCGGCGACTGGGCGGACAGGTCGTGTCCAGCGAGCAACACGGCCCCACCGGAGGGCCGCAAGGCGCGGTACACACAACGAAGAGCGGTGGACTTGCCACTTCCGTTCGGCCCGAGCAGTCCGACGATCTCGCTCGCACCGACGTCGAGGCAGAGTTCACGCACCAGGGTCGCGCCCGCGATCTCCACCGAGACATCCCGCAGCGACAGCGGAAGCGGCGCCATCAGCGGCCACCGAACCGATAGCCGTGCTTGCGCATGACGACGATGAACACCGGTACGCCGATCAGCGCGGTGATCACGCCCAAGGGCAGTTCTTCCGGTGGGACCAGGGTGCGGGCGAGCACATCGACCCACACCAGGAAAATGGCGCCTGCCAACGGGGACACCGCGAGCACAGGGCGATGGCTCGAACCGAAGACCATCCGCACCACATGCGGCAGCACAAGACCGACGAACCCGATGGAGCCACTGACCGCCACCAACAGACCGGTGACCACCGCGGTGAGCAAGAACAGTGAACGCCGGGCAACGACCGGGTCGACGCCGAGGCTAACCGCGGTCTCATCACCCAAGGCCAGCACGTCCAGCGCGGTCGCGTTGCACAGCAGGACAACGATCGCCACGACGACGGCGACGAACGCCAACGGCAACGACATCCATGTGGCGGCGCCAAGACTGCCGAGCAGCCAGAACAACACCGTCTGCGCGGCCTGGCCGTTCGGTGAGACGAAAACGATGACACTCATCGCCGCCTGGAAGGCGTACGCCAACGCGACTCCGGTCAGCACCAACCGAAGCGGCGTCAAACCGGCGCGGGTGCGCGTGGCGAGGTAGACCAGTGCCGTGGCACCAAGGGCACCGAGGAAGGCCGCGGTGGACAAGGCGAGCACACCAAGTCCGGCGAACAGGCCGAACACGACGACGCCGGTGGCACCAACTGACGCGCCGGAGGAGATTCCGAGCACGAACGGATCGGCCAAAGCGTTGCGCACCAACGCCTGCACGGCGACACCGATCACCGCGAGGCCCGCGCCGACCACGGCCGCGAGCAACACGCGAGGTGTGCGGACCTGCCACACGATCTGATACGGGGTGGCATCGTCCGGGCTGATCGTGCCGCCCGTCAGCGCCGCGTAGAGCAATCGCGGAACCTCACCGACCGGCACGACAGTGGGCCCAAGCGCGATCCCGGCGAGGAGCGACAACACCAGGACCGCGCCGAGCACCAGAACCGACGGAAGCACCCTGATCGCGCGGACTGTGCGATCACCCGGTTCGGCGAGCAGACGGAAGTCAGCCCGCACGGCGACCGCGCACGATCAGGCGTTTGGCGTGATTGTCATACGGCGTGGTGTCGAAACCGCCGAAGCACTCGACGTCGACGAAACCCGCTTCCCCGAACAGCGCGCGTAGCTCGGCGGCGCTGTAGAGGTAGGAAAGGATCGTGGCGCGCCGTACCGAGGTCCCGTTGACGTGAGTCCAGTCGGTTCGCAGACGTGTCCAGTCCTCAAGGATGGTGTCGCGCATGAACACCGTGCCGTCCTCGACGTCGACGGCCTGTGGTCGGCCGACCCAGCTCGCCAGCACCTCCTTTCCAAGCAGGTCGACCAGCAGCGCGCCGCCGGGTGCCAGGCTCTCGTAGGCGTTGCGCAACACCGTCAGATTGTCGGTGGGATCGTCGAAGTAGCCGAACGACGTGTACATGTTGACGATCAGGTCGAACGCGCCCCGCTCGACGAACTCGCGCATGTCGGCCCGCACAAGCCGAACGGCGACACCCGCATCGTCACAGGCGACCCGGGCGCGGTCGAGCATCGCGGCACTGAGGTCGACGCCGGTCACCTCGGCACCCGCGCGAGCAAGCGGAACGACGTGGAAACCGGGACCACAGGCCAGATCCAGCACTCGCGTGCCGGATTCCACCGCCAGCAACGGGGAGGACGCGACCAGGTCGGCGGCCTCGCCCGCGCGCCGCGCGGGGAACATCGTGCTCGCGAACCCGACCCACAGACCATCGTCGTCGAACCAGTCCACGCCCGCTCCGCTCATCAGAACCACCCACCTCCCCACAAGTCGGTGGGCGCGGCATTTCGGTTCCCGACGATCGAAGATTCATGCCGCGTGTCCCCGGATCGGGCGTAGCCGGTGCCCGCGCGTACCGGAGATCGGCGGTTGACCGTGGTCATCCGGCTCGGTGGTGCCGACGGGCAGGTCGGGCAGATTCACCTCGGGGGTGGCCGGTGTGGGTCCGTGCCCACCTCGACGCACGACCACCAGCAACGCGAGACCGACGATCAGGATGCCGTGCGTGGCGACCCGAGAGAACGAGGTCACACCACTCATCAGATCGTGCACCGAGAACGTCGCCAGCACGGCGACGAACCCGGCGACCACCGGCAGCACACCACTCACCGCGCGCGGTCGCAGGGCGGTCCAGAGCAAACCGAGACCCAGCGCCAGATTCCACGCCGTGCTCTCGTTGAACAGGTGCGAGCTCATCGACACATCCGAGTGAGCGGAGTGGCCAACGCCGACGACCTGTGTCAGCCCGAGCGCCACTTGCATGGCCCCGACCAGACCCAACGCCACCCGCGGCCACGCCAGAACCCGCCGCTCACTCGCCGCGACGATCGCGGCGGCGAAATCGGACACCGGGACCGTCGGCCGCACCCGAAGACTCCGGGTGACCGCGGCCGCGTCGTGCTGCCACGCCCGACAGGCCGCACACGCCTCGACATGGCGATCCGTGTGCACGGCGGGCGCCGGTTCCGCCTCACCGTCGAGCCTGGCCGAGAGCGCCACACGGCAGGTTTCGCAGTCCATGTCACTATTGTCGGCCCCGGCCATGGGAAAGTTCCGCGCCCCCGCCCACTCGACTAGCCTCACGCGGTGTGACGACTTCGCGCGGTGATGACGACACGGTGACCGGGTGGGCGCTGGCCGCGGGCGCGGGGGATCGGACCGCTCTCGACC